>JARGGE010000489.1 GCA_029210865.1 Trueperaceae bacterium | reverse complement strand
CCTCGGCGAGGAGCCCGTCGTCGAGCGTGGTCGGCTCGAGGCCGAGGTCGAGGAAGAGGTCGTTGCGCACGTGGAGCTCGTTCTCGGGGTCTTCCTTGCGCGGGTTGGCGGTGTACGCGACCTCGGCGCCGGTGAGCGCCGCGACCTTGGTGGCGAGCTCGCGCACGCGGTGGGTCTCGGTCATCTGGTTGAGGATCCGGACGCGCTCGCCGCGCTCGGGCGGGTTCTCGATCGCCAGCTGGATGCAGCGCACGGTGTCGCGGATGTGGATGAAGGCGCGCGTCTGGCCGCCGGTGCCGTGGACGGTGAGCGGGTAGCCGACCGCGGCCTGCATGAGGAAGCGGTTGAGCACGGTGCCGTAGTCGCCGTCGTAGTCGAAGCGGTTGACGAGGCGCTCGTCGCGCAGCGTCTCGGGGGTGTTGGTGCCCCAGACGATGCCCTGGTGCAGGTCGGTGATGCGGACCTCGTCGTTCTTGGCGTAGTAGGCGAAGAAGAGCTGGTCCTGCGTCTTGGTCATGTGGTAGATCGACCCCGGGTTGCTGGGGTAGAGGATCTCTTGCTGGACGCGTTCGCCGTCGTCGGTGACGACCTCGATGGGGAGGTAGCCCTCCGGGATCTTCATGCCCGCGGTGCCGTAACCGTAGACGCCCATGGTGCCGAGGTGTGCGAGGTGGACGTCGAGGCCGGACTCGACGATGGCGGCGAGCACGTTGTGCGTCGCGTTCAGGTTGTTGTTCACCGTGTAGCGCTTGTGGGCGCTGCTCTTCATCGAGTACGGGGCCGCGCGCTGCTCGGCGAAGTGGACGATGGCGTCGGGGCGCTCCTCGCGGATGAGCGTGAGCAGCCGGTGGTAGTGCTCGGCGACGTCGAGGCGTTCGAAGCGGATGCTGCGCCCCGAGACCTCGCGCCACGCCGCGAGGCGCTTGCCCATGGGGGCGATGGGGGTGAGGCTGCCGGCCTCGAGCTCGAGGTCGATGGCGCGGCGGCTGAGGTTGTCGACGATGACCACGTCGTGGCCGAGGGCGCTGAGGTGGAGGCTGGTGGGCCAGCCGCAGAAACCGTCGCCGCCGAGGATGAAGATTTTCATGGTGCCCTCCGAGGGGGGTGGGGGAATTGCGCCACGGGCCCGGGAAGGGGCCGCGGCGCGGACGCGGCAGCCTACCACCGGCGTGTCAGCCGACGCCCCAGCCCTGCCAACGGCGGCGCGTCCGGCGTCGCCACCGGCGCCAGCGCGAGGCCCACAGGCGCCGCCGGTACCCGGACTGCCCCGCGTGCCACGACGAGGGCCGCACGAACGAGGCGAGGACCGCGGTCGCGACGAAGAACGGATGCACCAGCGCCCAGCCGACGAGCGGCGCACCGATCAGGTCGCGGCGACCGAGTTGCACCAGGCCGACGTGCGTCCCGCCGATCTCGACGGCGAGCTTGAGCGCCCAGAGCCCGAGCACGACCGGCGCGGCGCTCGGGACGAAGGGGAGCGCCAGCACCGCGGCCGCGAGCGCGACGCTCTGCAGCCCCAGCAGCGCGATGCCGAGCCAGAACGCCGGGTGGTACTGGTCGACGTGGTGGTAGCGCGAGACCCAGCGCCGGCGCTGCTTCACGAGCGCCCACCACGAGGGCATCGGCGCGGTGAGGACGCGCGCCTCGTGACCGTCGAGGAAGACCGCCCGCGCCCCCGCGAGGCGCGTGAGGCGCTGGGCGAGCAGGTCCTCGTCGCCCGACGGAGCGCGCCCGGCGAAGCCGAACCCGCCCGCGCGCTCGAAGGCCGAGCGGCGGTACGCCTGGTCGTTCGCGCTCGAGGCGAACGCGCGGCCGGCGCGCACCATCGAGCGCGACGTGAGCATGAGCGTCAGCCAGTCGATCGCCTCGAAACGCTCGCGGAACGAGCGCGCCTCGCCGGGGCCGCGCGTCGTCACGGTCCCGAGGACCAGCACCACGTCGGGGTCGCCGAACGGGGTGGCCATCGCTCGCGCCCAGCCGGTCGGCACGCGGCAGTCGGCGTCGGTGGTCAGGACGAGGTCGCCGTCGCCGGCGGCGAGGCCGCGCGCGACCGCGTGCACCTTGGGCGCCCAGCGCCGCGACGGCGTGCGCACCGTGACCAGCCGCACCCGTGGGTCCTCCGCGGCGGCC
>JARGGE010000488.1 GCA_029210865.1 Trueperaceae bacterium | reverse complement strand
CGCAGCGGCTCGGCGCCGGGGGGCGGGGCGAGCGTCAGGGTGAAGGTGTCGTCGTTGTCGGCATGGACCTCGGCCACCCGGAAGGGCACCGGGCGCATGGGGTCGGGGTCGGCGACCGCCGTGGGGGGCGGGCGCCTGACGGGTTCAGCGGAGCGGGGCAGCATCGCCGGCCTCCTTCGCGGTCCGCAGCGGCGCGGTCGCCCCCGGACGGGCGGGCGCCCGTTGGGCGCTCGCCGCGATCGCCGTGACCTCCTCGGTCAGGTCGATTCCCGCCGGGCACCAGGTGATGCAGCGCCCGCAACCGACGCATCCGGCCGTGCCGAACTGGTCGCGCCAGGTGGCGAGCTTGTGGGTGGCCCACTGCCGGTAGCGCGCCGAGAGCGAGGGTCGCACGGGCCCGCCGTGGATGTACGAGAGGTCGAGCGTGAAGCAGGAGTCCCAGCGGCGCGTGCGCTCGGCGAAGGCGCCGGTGAGGTCGGTGGCGTCCTCGACCGTCGTGCAGAAGCAGGTGGGGCAGGCCAGCGTGCAGTTGCCGCAGGCCAGGCAGCGCTCGGCCACGGCGTCCCAGCGCGGGTGGTCGAACGCCCCGGTGAGCGCCTCGGCGAGGCCGCGCGTCTCCAGCGTGCGTCCCATCCGACCGGCCGCCTCGTGCAGCCGCCGCTCGGCGAGGGCGAGGTCGGCCTCGCTCGTGGCCGCGGTCGGCACGTCGGCGAGGACCGCGGCGCCGACGTCGCTGCCGACCTCGATCAGGTAGCGAGGCTCGCCGCCGTCGGCGGGGCCGTCGGGCAGCAATTCGGTCAGCGCCAGGTCGTACCCGCCGCGCGCCTGCGGGCCGGTGCCCATCGAGGCGCAGAAGCAGGTGCCGCCCGGTTCGGTGCAGTGCACCGCGAGCACGAATGCCGCCTCGCGGCGGGCCCGGTAGTCGGCATCGACGTGCGCACCGCCGGTGAACACGCGGTCCTGGATGGCGATCGCCGCGACGTCGCAGGGGCGGACGCCCACGAAGGCGTACCGCGGTGGGTCGCGGGGCTCGTCGACGAGCTCGAAGCCGCCATCGCCGTCGCGCTCCGCGCGCCACAGCCGCAGCGCGGCCGGGTGCAGGAAGCGCTTCCACGCGTGCGGACCGACGGTGAAGCCGAAGCGGGCGGCATCGGGGCGCCGCGCGAGCCGGTAGCTGCCGGCGTCCTCCACCTCCGTCCAGCCGACGGGCAGCGACGCCGCCCCGTCGATCTCGTCGTAGACGATGGCGCCGTCGTGGAGCGTGGGCCCCACGAGCGTGTAGCCGCGCCCTCGGAGCGCTCCGAAGAGCGCGTCGAGCGCGGCCGCCTCAAGCCTGCGTACGGCCATGTCGCCGTCCTTCCGACCCGCCGAGCGAGCGGGTGCGCGAACGAAGACCACCCCACGGAGAACGCCCCATCATCGATGCTCGTGACAGATGGCACGAGAGAAGAACGTCCTGCCGCGCTTTCGTCTTCGCGTTGGGGCCCGCGCGATCGACCGAGCGCGCGCTGGTGGTCGACCCCGCTGCTGTGCAGGGATCGTCGCGCGACGTTCCTCCAGGCAGGTCCCGAACCGCTACGAGAAGACGCGAGGCGTCCGTCGAACCCAAGCGTGCGAGCGCGACCCGAGGGACACCCCGAGCCCACGACCGGCGCCGCGCGCGGCGCGCTTCGCCAAACTTGCAAACCTAAAGCGTGGCTTTCAGATTGCAAGTTTGACGAAGTCCCCACGAACGACGCTCCCGCAGCGCCGAGCGGACGGCCGACCATCCGGAAGGCGCTCCTCACCATGACCGCGCTCACCGCCCGCATGCGCCAGCCGCGCACGCTCCTCGACGCCACCACGTGGAGCGGTCGCAGCCGCAAGCCACGGCCGATCCAAGCTTCACAAACCAGACAGCGGCTCAGCCGCCGGCGCCGACCTCCGTGTCGACGCCGCCCTCGACACCCAGGAGGCGCTCGAGCTTCGCCAACCGCGCCTCCAGCGCGGCGACGCGCGCGCGCAGGTCGGGGCCCGGCGAGCCCGCCGGGGCCACCGAGCCCGCCGGGGCCACCGAGCCCGCCGGCGGCGCCGCGGAGGGCCGCGGACCCGCGCAGCCGGGCTCCGGGTGCGCGGCGCCGCTCGCACCGCG
>JARGGE010000487.1 GCA_029210865.1 Trueperaceae bacterium | reverse complement strand
GATCGCCGAGGCCTGCGGCGACGACCCGCCGCCCGACGAGGTCGCGTTGCTCTCCCCGGCCGGCTCGCCGCTGACGCAGCGGTTGGTCGAGGAGCTCGCCACCCGGCGCCACCTGGTGCTCCTGTGCGGCCGCTACGAGGGCTTCGACGCCCGCAGCGAGGCGCTCGTCGACCGCGAGGTCTCGATCGGCGACTTCGTGCTCATGGGCGGCGAGCTCGCGGCGCTGTGCGTCGTCGAGGCGACCGCCCGGCTGCTGCCGGGCGTCCTGGGCGACGCCGACAGCCACCGTCAGGACTCCTTCACCACCGGCCTGCTCGATTACCCCGAGTACACGCGGCCGCTCGAGCACGAAGGCGTCGTGGTGCCCGACGTGCTCCGCTCCGGCCACCACGCCGAGGTGGCGCGCTGGCGCCGTCGCGAGGCGCTGCGGCGCACCCTCGAGCGCCGCCCCGACCTGTTGGAGCGCGCCCCCCTCGACGACGAGGACCGGCGCTGGCTGGCGCAGCTGCGCGCCGAGGCCGAGCGCCGGTCCTGAGGTCGGCACCGGGTCCTGGACGCCGGTGCGGTCGTGGGTCGGGGCGGGGTGCCTAGGGGGTCAGGGCAAGCGTGCCGAGACCGCCTCGGTGAGGTCGAGCCCCTCGGCGGCGTAGACCACCAGGCCGCTCTCGGCGGCGGCGGCGATGTCCATGACGACGGCGATGCCGTTCTCGTCGGCGACCGCCTTGATGGCGGCGTTGACGGCCTCGATCGCGGGCCGTGCGGCCGCCGCGATGTCGGACTGGTAGCGCGTCTGGACGCTCTCGTACGTGGTGACGAGGAGGTTGAAGAGCTCGCCGTCCTCGTTGCTCAGGCCGCCTTCGGCCTGGGCCTTGGCCTGCAGCGCGTCGAGCTGCGCCCGCAGGTCGCCGATCTCGGTCGCGGCGAGCTCGCGCAGGTCGTTGGCCTGCTGACCGGCGGGGTGGGCGGCGATGAGCGCCTGCGAATCGACGAACGCCAGGCGCACGGGCGCGTCCTGCGCGCCGAGGTTGACGCCGAGGGTCAGCGCGACGGCGAGCACGGTCAGTAGGGCAAGGGTGAGTCTCTTCATAGCGACGCGAAGCGTAGCACGGGCACGATGAGAAGCCTGTCCCCATGCCGATTCCCCCGTCCTCGACCCCATCCGGCGCCGCCGCCCCCCTGCGAGCGGCGTGTCCGCGTCGGGGCGTGACCCCGTGACCGCCGCCTGGATCGCCCTGGTCGCCGTCCTGGGCGCGCTGATCGGCAGCTTCGGGAACGTGGTCGCGTACCGCTGGCCGCGCGGCGAGTCGGTGGTCGCGCCGCGCTCGCGCTGCCCCAGCTGCGAGCGCACCCTGGCGCCGATCGACCTGGTCCCGGTGCTGTCGTGGCTGGTCCTGCGCGGCCGTTGCCGGACCTGCGGCGCCCGCATCGCCCCGCGCTACGCGATCGTCGAGGCCGGCTTCGCGATCGGTTTCGGCCTGCTCGCCTGGGCGTACCCGGTCGACCTGCACGGCGCGAGCGTGGTCCCGCTGCTGGCGCTGTTCGCGATGCTCGTCATGGCGGCGCTCATCGACCTCGACACCTACCTGCTGCCCGACGCGCTGACCCTGCCGGCGACGGTCGTCGGCGTCTTGGGCGCCTTCCTGTACGCCCCTTCGAGCGGGCTGCCGTCGCCGTCCGAGGCCCTGGTCGGCGCGGCGGTGGGCGCCGGCACGCTGGTGGTGATCAACCGGATCGGCGGCCTGGTGTTGCGCCGCTTCCGCGACACCGAGGAGCGCCTGTGGCCCTTCTCGCTCGACGCGGTGAACCTCGCCGCGCTCGTCGGCGCGGTGACCGGCTGGGTGGGCGCGCTGGCCGCCGGTGGCGCGCAGGTGCTCGCGAGCGCGCTCGCGCGCCGCCCCGTGCGCCTCCCCGAGCCGTACGTCTACGCGCTCTGGCTCGTGGCCCTCGTGCTCGTGGCCGCCGGCTGGACCGCCCGCTGGGGGGTCGGGATCGTCGAGGGGGTCGCCGGCAGCGTGATCGGCGCCGGCGCCTTCGCGTTCCTCGGCGCCGTGTGGTGGTGGGGGGCCGAGATCGTCCGCGGCGAGCGCACCACCCCCGCCGACGAGGCCGGCGCGCCCGAGGACGACGACGGCGAACC
>JARGGE010000486.1 GCA_029210865.1 Trueperaceae bacterium | reverse complement strand
AGACGACCTCGAGCGGTCATTCCGACTGCCTCCACCTCGATTCCGACGTCCGGCTCGACGCCGCGCGCCGCCTCAAGAGCGTCAAGGGCCACGTCGAAGGGGTGCAGCGCATGCTCGAGAACCCCGACGTCTACTGCGTCGACGTGCTCAAGCAGGTCTCCGCGGTCCAGGGTGCGCTGCGCAAGGTGAGCGAGGCCGTGCTCCGCTCGCACGTGCGCGACCACGTCGCCACCGCAGCCCAGCGCGGCGACACCGAGCACCTCGTCGACGAGTTGATGGAAGCGCTCAAGTACCGCGGCTGACCGACCGAACGCCGCCCAGGAGCCCCGCATGACCCCAACCGCCACCACCGAGCACGCCGGCGCCCCCGCGACCGTGCGCGTCGGCGTCGCCGGCATGACCTGCGCGTCGTGCAGCGCCCGCGTCGAACGCGCCCTGGGGCGCCTCGACGGCGTCGCCGAGGCGGCGGTCAACCTGGCCACCGAGCAGGCGACCGTCCGCTTCGACCCCGCCGCCCTCACCCCGCTGCAGGTGCTCGACGCGATCAAGGAGGCCGGCTACGAGCCGGTGGTGGCCGAGGCCGAGCTCAGCGTCACCGGCATGACCTGCGCCGCGTGCAGCGCCCGCGTCGAACGAGCGCTGGGCAAGGTGGACGGCGTGCTGTCGGCGAGCGTCAACCTCGCCACCGAGCGGGCGACGCTGCGCTTCCTCCCGGACGTCGCGCCGCGCCAGCGGCTCGTCGAGGCCGTCCGCGACGCTGGCTACGACGTGCTCGAGGAGACCGGCGCGCAGTCGCGCAGCGACGCCGAGCGCGAGCGCCGCGAGGCGGAGCACCGCTCGCTGCGCACCGCGCTGCTCCTGGCGGCCGGGCTGACCGTGCCGGTCTTCGCGCTCGAGATGGGCGCCATGCTCGTCGCCCCGTTCGGCGCCTGGCTCCACGGACTGGTGCCGATGCAGACCATCTACTACGTCATGTTCGTGCTCGCGACCGCCGTGCAGTTCGGGCCCGGGGCGCGCTTCTACGCCAAGGGCTGGCCGGCGCTGCGGCGCTTCTCGCCCGACATGAACTCGCTCGTGATGATCGGCACCAGCGCCGCGTACGGTTACTCGGTGGTCGCGACCTTCGTCCCGTGGGTGCTGCCCGAGGGGACGGTCCACGTCTACTACGAGGCGTCGGCCGTCATCGTCACGCTCATCCTGCTGGGCCGCTACTTCGAGGCGAACGCCAAGGGGCGGACCGGCGACGCCATCCGCTCGCTGATGAAGCTGCAGCCGCGCACGGCGCGGGTCGAGCGCGACGGGGTGGAGCTCGAGGTCGACGTCGGCGCGGTGCGCCGCGGCGACGTCGTGGCCGTGCGCCCCGGCGAGCGGCTGCCGGTCGACGGGGTGGTGGTGTCGGGGCACTCGTACGTCGACGAGTCGATGATCACCGGCGAACCGATCCCGGTCGCCAAGGGCCCCGGCGACGCGGTCACCGGCGCGACGATCAACGGCACCGGCGCCTTCCGCTTCGAGGCGCGCGCCGTCGGCGCCGACACGGTGCTCGCGCAGATCGTCGCCATGGTCGAGGCCGCGCAGGGGTCGAAGCTTCCCATCCAGGCGCTCGTCGACCAGGTGGTGCGCTGGTTCGTGCCCACCGTGCTTGCCCTCGCCGCGGTCACGCTGGCGGTCTGGCTCGCCTTCGGCCCCGAGCCGGCCCTGACCTTCGCGCTCGTGAACACCGTCGCCGTCCTGATCATCGCCTGCCCCTGCGCGATGGGCCTCGCCACGCCGACCTCGATCATGGTGGGCACCGGCAAGGCCGCCGAGATGGGCGTGCTCTTCCGCAACGGCATCGCCCTGCAGAGCGTCGGGCAGGCGGACGTCATCGCGGTCGACAAGACCGGCACGCTCACCAAGGGGCGGCCCGAGGTGACCGACGTCGTCGCCGCCTCCGGGGCCGACGCCGACGCCGTGCTGGCGCTCGCCGCCGCCGTCGAGGCGTCCTCGGAGCACCCGGTCGCGGCGGCGATCGTCGCCGCGGCACGCGCGGGCGGCCGCACCCTGGCGGCGGCCACGGGCTTCGAGACCGTCCCCGGCTTCGGCGTCACCGGCGTCGTGGACGGCCGGAGCGTTCACGTGGGCGCGGGCCGCTACCTCG
>JARGGE010000485.1 GCA_029210865.1 Trueperaceae bacterium | reverse complement strand
AAAGGCGCCACACCGGCAATTGAAAACTCGGGACGGGTAGGCGTGCCACCCACTGCTTGAAGGGTCCCGCCGGGGTTCGTACACAAGGTGCTAGAGGTGGATAAATCTACCAGAGCGCTCGCGGGGTTGGCAGGCATCCCAAGGCCTGCGCATGTGTCGGCGGTCGCGTCGGCCTCCGCGCCCGCGTCGGCGCGGAAGACCCCGTACTCGTTCAGCCGGAGCCCGCGGTCGATCGCGCGCTGGCGGAGCGCGACGTTGTGCGCCTTGGAGCCGGTGAAGTACTGCCAGGCGGCGCCGAACGACGCCTCGGGCACCACCCGCAGGTCGACCTGGAGGTCGCCCTCGAGCCGGACGCTGGTTTTGGTGGCGCCGCTGCCGAGCACCTCGGCCACGTCGGGGTGCTCGTGCAGCCGCCGCATGGCGGCGTCGGGGTCGTCGGCGACCGCGAGCAGGTCGACGTCGCCGATGGTGGCGCGGCCGCGCCGCACGCTGCCGGCCACCTCGACGCGGCGGACGCCCTCGGCGCCGCGCAGCGCCTCGAGGAGCGGCGCCAGCAGCGCGTCGGCGTCGCCCAGCCGGCGGCGACCGCCCTGGCGACGCACCTGCGCGACGCCGGCGAGCGCCTTCGCCTGGGTCTTCTCGCCGAAGCCGGCCAGCGCCGCGACCCGCCCCTCGCGGGCGACGCGCTCGAGGTCGTCGAGCCCGGTGACGCCCAGCTCCTTCCAGAGCGTCGTGGCCCGCTTGGGCCCGACCCCCGGGACCTGCACCACGTCGAGCAGACCGAGCGGCACCTCGCGCGCGAGCTCGGCGAAGGCGGGGATCTCGCCGGCGGCGAAGAGCGCCTCGATCGCGGCGGCGAGGTCCTTGCCCACCCCCTTGAGGTCGGTGAGCGGCGCGCCGCGCTCGAGCAGGTCGGCGAGCGGCTCGGGATGGGCCTCGACGGTGCCTGCCGCGGCGCGGTACGCGCGCACGCGGAACGAGTTGGCGCCGGAGACCTCGAGCAGGTCGGCGAGGCGCTCGAGGCGGGCGGCCACGGCGGCGTTCGAGAAGGCGCGGGCGGGGCTCATCGGGCTCCTCCGTCGGCGGGCGCGCCGTCGGCGGGCGCGCCGTCGGCGGGCGCGGCGTCGGCGGACGCGCCCTCGGGCGCAGCGTCGCCGGTCAGGGTCGCGAGCAGGTCGGGCGCGACACCGCGGGCGGCGAGGAAGGCGAGGAAGCCCTCCTCGTCGACCACCTCGACGCCGAGCGCGACCGCCTTCTCGAGCTTGCTGCCGGCGTCGGCCCCGGCGACGACGAGGGCCGTCTTCTTGCTCACGCTGCCGGACGCCTTGCCGCCGAGCTCCGCGACGAGCGCCTCGGCGTCGCCACGCGTGAAGCGCTCGAGCGCCCCCGTGAAGACCAGCGTGGCCCCCGCCAGCGCGTCGGAGGCGGGCGCGACGACCTCGTACGCCGCCACGCGGACGCGCCCGTCGAGCAGGGCGTCGACGACCCGCGCGTTGCGCGGCTCCGCGAAGAAGCCGGCGATCGCCTCGGCCATCACGTCGCCGATGCCGTGGACGGCGGCCAGCGTCGCCGGGCCGGCGGCGCGCAGCGCCTCGACGTCGCCGAAGCGCTCGGCGAGCGTGCGCGCGACCGCGGGCCCCACCTCGGGGATCCCGAGGGCGACGAGGAAGCGCGGCAGCGTCGTGTCGGCGGCGGTCGCGATCGCCGCCACGAGGTTGGCCGCGGACAGCTCGGCGAAGCCCTCGAGCGGCACCAGGTCGGCCGCCGTGAGGTCGAAGAGGTCGGGCAGCTCGCGCACCAACCCCTCCTCCACCAGCTGGCGCGCGGTGACGTCGCCCAACCCCTCGACGTCGAGCGCGGCGCGGCTGCCGAAGTGCACGAGCCGCGCGACCGCCTGCGCCGGGCAGCCGAAGGCGTTCGGGCAGACCGCGTACGGGCCGCGCGCGACGAGGTCGGTGCCGCAGCTCGGGCAGCGCTCGGGCATGCGAAAGGGCGCGCCGCGCTCGTCCGCGCCGGCGACCTCGAGCCGCTCGACCACCTGCGGGATCACGTCGCCCGCGCGGCGCACCTCGACCCAGTCGCCAATGCGGATGTCCTTTCCGCCCCGGATTGCCTCGCCCGTCGCAGCGGACCGGCCCGCGAT
>JARGGE010000484.1 GCA_029210865.1 Trueperaceae bacterium | reverse complement strand
GCGGACCCCTCGTGCGCTCGTGCGCTCGCAACCGTCGCGAACGGTCAGCCCGGGTCGGTCGCGAAGGACCGGATCAGCTCGACGAGCGCGTACGCGTCCCCGAAGGTGCTGGCCCAGCCGTACGACACGCGCACGGCTCCCGAGCCCTTGCCGCTGAGGCAGCCGCGGAAGGCGTCAATCGTCATCCGGTCGTGGGTCGCGAAACAGCCGGTGAGCTCCTCGCTCGAGATACCGAGCGCCGCCTCGCCGGCCCCCGGGTTGCAGAAGCACCCGGTGCGCAGCGAGATCCGGGCTTCGTTGGCGCGGCGCTCGACCTCGCGGTGGTCGACGAGCGCACCGCTCGCGTCCTGGACGTTGAAGGCGACGACGCTGCCGCGGCCGTCGGCGGTCGTCGGCCCGTAGACCTGGACGACGGGGTGGCCGGTCGGATGGTGCAACGCGAGCAGCTGCTCGAGGGTCCAGGCGGTCAGCGCCATCGCGCGCGTGTCGATCGACGCTTGCCGCCCGCCACCCAGGCGCGCGAGGCCGTCCTCGACCGCCGGCAGCGCCAGGAAGTTCAGGGTGCCGTCCTCGAAGGCCTCGGCCCCCTCGAGGAGGTCGTGGCGCGGCTCGGTGACCGCGGCGAAGGCGATCGTGCCGCCGGCGAACCAGGGGCGGCGCATCGCCGCGAGGGCCTCGCGGCGAGCGACGAGCGCGCCCACGCCGGTGGGGAAGCCGAACATCTTGTAGAACGACAGCGACACGAAGTCCGGCTGCACGGCCGCGAGATCGAGGGCGTGCGTCGGCGCGAACGCGGCGGCGTCGAGCAGCACGGACCAGCCGCGCTCGCGGGCACGCGCGACCCAGGTCAGCGGGTGCAGGACCCCCGAGAAGTTCGATTGCGCCGGGTAGGCGAAGAGCCGGGGTGCGCCGTCGGAGGTGGCCTCAAGGGCGCGCAGGAGACCGTCCTCGTCGATCCGCATCTCGGGCGGCCGCACCGGCGCGTACACGACGTCGGCGCCCCGGCCGCGGGCGAACTCGCGGATGCCGTTGACCGAGTTGTGGTTGTCGTACGTGAGCAGGTAGGTCCCGCCCGGACCGAACGAGAACGACTCGGCGACGAGCTTGAGCGCGCCGCTCGCGTTGGGGGTGAAGACGACGACGTACGCATCGGGGTCCGCGCGCACGTGCGCCAACACCGCGCGCCGGGCGGCCTCGACGCGTTCGGTCGCCGCCAGCGAGGTCGGGTTCGTCGAGTGTGGGTTCCCGAAGGTGCCGGAGGTCAAGCGGTCGGCGTGGGCGCGCACGAGCGACTCTGGGTAGAGGCCCGCACCGGTGTAATCGAGGTAGACGTCGCCGCGGCGATCGAGCCGGGCGAAGTCGTCGCGCCGGTCGGTGTCGAGGACCTCGGAGGCGTAGCCCGGCCAGCGGCGCGCGAAGGCGTAGAACGCGTCGTCGTAGGCGTGCCGGTCGTGGCCCTGCCGGTCGTCGGTGCTCCGGACTCGGCCAGGAAGGTTGGTCGTCATCGGTCCTTCCACGTCGTGGACGCATCGTACCGTTCGGCGCGGCTTGGCGAGCCCGGCCGCAGACGCCGATGCGGGTCCGGCCCTACCCTTGGGCCATGTCGTCGACGCTCTCCGCACCGACCCCCACCCTCACCTACGCCCGCGCCCGGCTGTACCTCGGCGCCTCCGCCGTCGGCACGCTCACGGTGCTGGCGGTCTCGGGCCTCGCCGTCGACCTGCCAGCGCGCTGGTGGCCCACCGAACCCGGCCCATGGACGCGCGACGTGCTCGCCTGGGCGCTCGCGGTCGCCGTCCACGCAGCGGTCCTCGCGCCGTTCGATCTCTTCGCCGGCTCGCTGATCCCGCGCGCGTACGGCCGCACCACGGAGCCGCTCGGCGCGTTCCTCGCCCGCTGGGCTCGCGGGGCGCTGCTCCACGGCGTCGCCGTGACGGCGGCGGGCGCGCTGCTCATGACGGCGGCCCGCGGCGCCGGCGGTTGGGGCGCGGCCGCGGCGTTCCTCGGCCGGTCGCTCGCGCTCCTCGCCGGCCAGCTCTGGGTGGCCGCCGCCGTCGCCGGTGCGCGGGTGCGGCGGCTAGGAGCCTGTGTGCGTACTTGCCTGCATTGATGCGTGACGCGTTGGGTTCCCGAACCGCGCGCCGACCT
>JARGGE010000483.1 GCA_029210865.1 Trueperaceae bacterium | reverse complement strand
GTGGCGGCCGAGCCTCTCGAGCAGCGCGTCCAGCTCCTGGCGCAGCCTCGCGATCTCGTCCACGTTCGCGTGGGGGGAGGGGGCGCCGGTCCCCTCGTCGGGGCCGAGGGCGAGGTGGAGGCGGTCGGCCACCTCGACGATGCGCCTCGCCTCGTCGCGCGCGATCGCGAACACCGGGTGCAGCACGTGGTCGACCTCGAAGCCCTGGCCCCGCACCTCGGCGCGGACGGAATCGACGACGAAGGGCCGATCGTGCAGCGCCAGCCGCACCACCGTGCAGTCGCACGCCCAGCCGTCGGCAGCGAAGGCGGGGTTGACCACCTCGACGCGCATGGCGTCGTCGTCCTCCGCCAGACCCTCGAGGAACGCCATGCCCTGCTTGGCCATCGCGAACAGCGCGTCGGCGTCGAAGGTGGCGAGGAAGGCGTCGTCGGCCTTGCGGAAGAGCTGCTGGGCGAAAGGCGCGAGGCGCGAGGCGTCGTGGGCGTCGCCCTTGCGGACGCGGGCGTCGACCTGTTGCAGGGTAGCGGCCATGGGTCCCCTCCAGGGGGCAGCGAGCGCGGCGACCCCGGTTCGGCGGTCGCCGCTCGGCTGGCTTCGTTCGTCCGGCCAGTCTACCGCGACCCCGTGGGGCCGTCCGGGCGCGTTACACTCGCGCGGCATGGCCCGCCGCGTCCTCCCCTTCCTCCTCGCGATCGCGCTCGTCGCCGCCGACCAGGCGACGAAGGCGTGGGTGGTCGCCGAGGTGGCGATCGGCGAGCGCGCTGCGTCCTGGTTCGGCTTCGTCCACCTGACCCACACCCGCAACACGGGCGCCGCCTTCGGCCTCTTGCGCGACCTGCGGCTCGACCTCGGCGCCGGCGTGATCGACGGCGTCCAGGTGCTGGGGCTGATCTCGCTCCTGGTCGCCCTCGCCGTCACGGTCGTCCTGCTGCGCGCCCGTTCGCTGGGGCCGCTGAACCTGGCCGCGCTCGGCACCCTGCTGGGCGGCGCCGTCGGCAACGGCGTCGACCGGCTGCGGCTCGGCTACGTGACCGACTTCATCCAACTGCAGGCGGGCTGGTTCGATTTCCCGGTCTTCAACGTCGCCGACATCGCCATCGTGGTGGGCGCCGGGCTGCTCGTCTTGAGCACGCTGCTCCGCCCGAGCGCCGCGCGCGACGCGTAGGACGCGGCCGTCAGCGCCGCGGGGCGCAACGCCTCAACGCCGCGGGGCGCGGCACACTAACGGCGCGCCATGACGAAGCGGTCGCGCCCGGTCAGGTCGCGGAAGCAGGCGACCTCGGCCCAGGCCTCGCTCGCCTCGAGCTCGGCGACGAAGACGGCGACGTTGCGCGGGTCGAGCTCCCACCAGACGGTCGCACCCGGCCGCACGAGCGGCGCGGCCTCGCGCGCCAGCCGGCGGGCGAGGTCGAGCCCGTCGGGACCGGCGAAGAGCGCGCCGGGTGGGTCGTGGGCGACCTCGGGTGGCAGCGTGCCACGGTCGCTCTCGGGCAGGTACGGGAGGTTCGCCACCAGCGCCTGCGCCTCGGCGGCGGCGCGGCGCACGATCGGGTCGGCGAGCAGGTCGCTCGCCCACACCGCCACCGTCAGGCCGAGCGCGGTCGCGTTCGCGCGCGCCACCAGCACGGCGGTGGGGTCGACGTCGCTGGCCGTGACGGTGGCGTCGGGGCGCGCCGCCGCGAGCGCCAGCGCGATCGCGCCGCTGCCGGTGCCCACGTCGTGGACGCGCGGCCGGGCCACGTCGCGCAGGCGGTCGAGGACCAGCTCCACCAAGCGCTCGCTCTCGGGCCGCGGCACCAGGACCCCGGGCCGCACCTGCACGTCGAATCCGTAGAAGGGGGCGACGCCCAGGACCAACTGCAGCGGTTCGCGCCGGACCCGCCGCTCGGCCCAGGCGACCAGGCGCGCCGCCTCGTTGGCCTCGAGCGGGCGTTCGCGCTCGAGCACCTGCTCGGCGCGCCCGAGCCCGGTGGCGGCCTCGAGCAGCCAGCCGACCTCGGGGTCGGGGCGGTCGACGCCGGCCGCGGCGAGCGCGTCGCGCAGTACGCGCGCGGCGACACCGAGCGCCACCCCGGGCGCGAGCGCGACGCCTCCCGCCGCGGGCTCGTCGCCCCCGGGGGCCGCGTCGAGCGCCACGGTGGGGTC
>JARGGE010000482.1 GCA_029210865.1 Trueperaceae bacterium | reverse complement strand
CGTGGTGGCGGTGCTGGCCTCGGCGGTGGCGCCCGAGGGCGCGCCCCCGTGGCCCGCGGCGCGGTCCGAGGCCGACGACGCGCCGCGCTTCGCGCTGGCCGCCGCCCTGCGCGCGGGGCGGGTGGACGACGCCGTCGCGGTGCTGGTCGCGCAGGCGCGGCGGCGGGGCGCCGGTCCGCTGGCGCGGCACGCAGCGCTGGCCTGGGACGGCCGTGCCTGGGTGGCCGCTCCGCCCCGTCCTGCGGACCCGCTGTGGGGCGTCGACGCGCAGCTCGCGCGCTTCGACGCGAACGTCGCCGCCTTCCTGGCGGGGCGGCCGGCGCACGCCACGCTGCTCTACGGCCCCCGCGGCAGCGGCAAGTCGACCGCCGTGCGCGGGGTGCTCGAGCGCCACCCCGGCACGGCCCTGCGCCTCGCCGAGGTCGCCGACCCCGCCCGTCTCGGCGAGGCCCTCGAGGCGCTGCGCCCGTGGCCGTACCCGACGCTGCTGTGGCTCGACGACCTGGCCTTCGAGGAGGGGGAGACGGGCTACCGGCCGCTCAAGTCGCTGCTCGAGGGCGGGGTCCGCGGCCTCCCCGAGCGGTGCCTGGTGGTCGCGACCTCGAACCGCCGGCACCTCGTCCGCGAGCGCCTGCGCGACCGGCCGGACCCGCTCGACGACGACGTGCACGCCTGGGACACGCACCAGGA
Source organism: Trueperaceae bacterium (assembly GCA_029210865.1). Lineage (GTDB taxonomy): Bacteria > Deinococcota > Deinococci > Deinococcales > Trueperaceae > JAABTL01. Next base: position 1,468 of record JARGGE010000482.1, on the reverse strand, counting down.
GCGCCTGGCGCTCGCGCACCGCTTCGGGTTGGTGCTGACCTTCCCGGCGATCGACCGGCGTCGCTACCTGGAGCTGGTCGAGGCGCTGGCGGCACGCGAAGGCGTGACGCCACCCCCGGACGGCTGGGGGCCCGTGGCGCTCGCCTTCGCCGAGCGCGGCTCGGGGTACTCCGGGCGCACGGCACGCCAGTTCGTCACCGAGGTCCGGCAGCGGCCAGCGGATCGCTGACCGGGCCGCGCAGGTCGAGCAGCAGGCGGCCGAAGGCGTACACCTCGCCGCGCCGCAGCGGCCGCCCGGGGTCGTCGAAGCCGAGCCCCAGGTCGCGCAGCGTGGCCCACGAGACGGCCTCCGGGAGGGCGCCCGGCGCGACCTCCGCGGCGAACGCAGCGAAAGCGCGCACCGCGCGCTCCGGCGCCACGGCCGCGCCGTCGATGCCGACGCGGGCGATCGCGACCCGCGCGCCCTCCTCGTCGCCGTACGCGCGCATCGCGACGTTCAGCAGCGCGTACGAGAGCGCCGAGAACGGCACCTCGTCGTCGAGGCCCGGTGCGTTGTCGTACCCGCCGAGGGCCAACCCCCAGCGGACCATCGCGCGGTAGTCGGCGTAGCGCGGGTGGCCATGCGGACCGCTTGGCGCGCGGCCCGCCACCGGCGGCAGGTAGGCGCCGCGGGCGAGCAGGCGCGCGCGCACCCGGCGCACGGCCACGGGGTCGGCGGCCACCTCGGCCGGGGTGCGCGCCGTCCGCTCGGCGAGCGCGGCGGCGACGCCGACCGCCTCGGCGAGGCTCATCCCGAACGGGACGACGCGAGCGCTGCTCATGGCGAGCGGGTCGGTGCCGAACGAGCGCCCGACCACCCAGAGGCCGTCCAGGCCTTCGGGCACCGTCATGCACAGGCGCGCGCCGTAGATGTCGGGGGTGGCGAAGACCGCGCCGGCGTCACCGGGGCGCAGCGACTGGACGTCGAGCGGGTAGCCGCCGGCTGCGACGTCGAGGTCGGTGACCACGTGGTCGAGGACGTCGTCGACCGTCAGGGTGCAGCGGGTGGCCACCTGTCGGGTCTGGCGGACGTAGAGCGCGTCGGCGACGCCACCGGCGCGCGCGTCGGCGAAGCCGGGGAGCGCGCGCAGCCAGGCCACCACGTGGGGCACCTCGGCGGCGGCCCGCGCGCGGCCGTCGGCGAGCGAGGCCGGGTCGAAGGGGTCGACCCCGTAGACCAGGAGCGCGTTGACGAGGACGCTGCCGTCGTCCTGGCGCCCCAGGTTCAGGCCGCGCAGGCCGAGGCGCGGGTCGAGCGGCCGGTACGCGGCCGGGTGGCCGTCGAAGGCGCCGTGGGCCGCGCGCTCGCCGACGACCGCGTAGCCGCGGCCGCGCGCCGCCGCGGCGCGCTGTAGCGCGGACCAGTCGACCCCGTCGACGCGGAACACGAGGGTGTCCGCCATCCGGGCGTCGAGGCCCAGGGGGCGCC
>JARGGE010000481.1 GCA_029210865.1 Trueperaceae bacterium | reverse complement strand
CCGCCGACCGGCGACCCGACCCACCGCCTGCTGCGCGAGCGCCTGGTGGGGGCGGGGCTGCCCGAGACGATCGGCTACGCCTTCGTCGGCGGCGACGACCTCGCCCGCGCGCGGATGCCGGCCGCCCACGTGCGCCTCGCCGAACCCCAGAGCGAAGGGCGCGCGGTCCTGCGCACCGCCTTGCTCCCCGGCCTCCTCGCCGCGGCGCGCACGAACCGCGACGCCCCGAGGCTGGCGCTCTTCGAGGTCGGCCGGGTGTTCCTCGACGTCGAGGAGGAGCGCCTCGGGTTGCTGTGGCGGGGCGCCCACGCGCTCGGGGGGTGGCGCGCCGACGCGCCCGTCGACCCCTTCGTCGCCAAGGGCGTCCTCGAGACGCTCGCCGAGGGGCTGGGGGTGGTGCTCGAGCTGCGGCCCGAGCCCGCGCCGCACTTGCATCCGGGCGTGGCGGCGCGCGTGCTCTGGGACGGGGTCGACGTCGGCAGCTTCGGGCGCCTGCACCCCGAGGTCGCCCGCGCCTGGGGGTGCGGCGACGTCCTGGTGGCCGAGTTGCGGCTGCCGCTGGCGACGCGCGCCCCGGCGATGCGCGAGGTCCCGAGGCAGCCGTTCGCCGAACGCGACCTGGCGGTCGTCGTGCCCGACGACCTCACCTACGCGTCCCTGCGGCGCCTCTGCGCCGACGCGGCCGGCGAGCGGTTGGTCGAGCTGTTCCCCTTCGACCTCTACGCCGGCGACCAGGTGGGGGAGGGGCGCAAGAGCCTGGCGCTGCGCTTCCGCTTCCGACACCCGGAGCGCGCGCTGACCGACCCGGAGGTGGACGCGAGCATGAAGGACGTCATCGCGGCCATCGAGGCCGCCGGGTATGCTCTGCGAACGTGACCTGGATCGACGCCGCCCTCGTCCTCACCGTCGCCGCGCTCGTCGGCCTGGCCGCCGAGCGCCGGCTCATGGGTCTGCTCGTCGGCCTCGGCGGCCTGGTGGCGCTCCGCCCCTTGCTCGTCCTCGGGGCGCTCAACCCGTGGCTGGCGGTCGTCGCGGCGCTGCTGGTCGGGCTGGCGCTCGCCCTCCTGGGCCGCCACGTGCTGCAGCTGGCGCGGGTGCCGGGCACCTTCGCGCGCGTCGCGGGTGGGGCCGGCGGGCTGCTCCTCGGCGCCGCGCTGACGCTGGCCTTGGTCACCTCGCTGCCCGTGCAGCGCAACCCGGTCGAGCCGGCGCTCATCTACTACCCGCCGCGCGACCTGCCCCCGGTGGTGCAGCAGGCCGTCGCCGGCTCCGCCGCCGTGGCGGTCGGCCGCGACGTGCTCCTGCATCCGCTCCTGATGGCGCAGGGCGCGGTGCCCGAGGGCCGCGCGGCGCTCTACGGTGCCCTCCACCGCTGGCTCGTCGTCGACGAGCCCTGGCAGCTCCCCCCCGGGTCCTGAACGCCCCCACCCTTCGCACCCAAGGAGGACCGCCATGTGCGGCATCGTCGGATACATCGGAGGCCGCGACGCCAGCGGCGTGGTCCTCGAAGGTTTGGCGCGGCTCGAGTACCGCGGCTACGATTCGGCCGGGATCGTCGTCGCCGGCGCCGATCGCGCGCACCTCGACGTCGTCAAACGGGCCGGGAAGCTCCAGGTCCTGCGCGACGCGCTCGAGGCGCGCGCCGAGGACGGGGCGCCGCTCGCCGGCGTGCGCGCGGTAGGCCACACGCGGTGGGCCACCCACGGCAAGCCCACCGACACGAACGCCCATCCGCACCTGAGCGAGGACGGGCGCCTCGGGCTCGTCCACAACGGCATCATCGAGAACTACGCAGCGCTGCGCGACGACCTGCGCGGGCGCGGCCACGTCTTCCGCAGCGAGACCGATACCGAGGTGCTCGTCCACTTGATCGAGGAGCACTACACCGGCGACCTGCCGGCGGCCGTGCGCGGCGCCCTGGAGCACGTGCACGGCGCGTACGCGCTCGTCGTCACGCACGTCGACCACGCGCAGGTGGTGGCGGCGCGGGCGACCAGCCCGCTCGTCATCGGGTTGGGCGACGGCGAATCGTGGGTGGCGAGCGACGTCCCCGCGCTGCTCCCGTACACGCGACGCGTGGTCTACGTACACGACGGCGAGCTGGTCGTGCTCGACCCGGCCGGTGCGCGGATCGAGCGCATGGACGGGACCCACGTCGAACG
>JARGGE010000480.1 GCA_029210865.1 Trueperaceae bacterium | reverse complement strand
GCGTCCTCGCTCCGGGCCGCGGCGAGCACGCTGCCGTGCTGCGGGCCGTCGAGCGCGCTGCCGCGCTCGGCCACCCGGTGACGTGGGTCGACCTGGAGCCCGACGGGCGTCTCGATCCCGCGCGCGTGGCCGCCGCGCTGCGGGACGACACTGCGCTCGTGGCGACCATGCTGGTGAACAACGAGACCGGGGTGCGGACCGACGTCCGGGCGGTCGCGGAGGCCGCGCACGCTCGCGGCGCCCGGGTGCTCTGCGACGCCGTCCAGGCCTTCGGCTACGAGCCGCTCGATCGCGCCGCGCTCGGCACCGACCTGTTGGTCGTGTCGGCACACAAGGTCGAGGGGCCGATGGGGATCGGCGCGCTCGTCGTCGAGCCGGGCGTCGGTCTGACGCCGCAGGCGCTCGGTGGCACCCAGGAGCGCGGACGGCGCGCCGGGACCACCCCCACGGCCCTTGTCGTCGGCTTCGGGGCGGCGGCCGCGCTCGCAGGGTCGTCGCCCGACGACCGTGCCGCGCGGGTCGCCGCGGTGCGCGACCGTTTCGAGGCGCTCGCCACGAGCCTCCCCGGGGTGCACCGCTCGACGCCGGACGTGGTGCGTGGGCCGAAGCACGCGCACGTGCGCGTCGAGGGCCTCGGTCGCGACGGCGAGACGCTGCTCGTCAACCTCGACGCGGAAGGCGTCTGGGCCAGCGCGGGCTCCGCCTGCGCGGCCGGCAGCCTGGAGCCGAGCCATGTGCTGCTCGCGATGGGTTGGAGCGCCACGGCCGCGCGCGGTGGTGTCCGCTTCAGCTTCGGGCCCGATCACACCCGCGCCGACGCCGAGGACGCCGCGGCGCGCTTCGCCCGGGCGCTCGAGCGCACCCGCGGGCTCTGACTCGAAGGCGAGCCGCCGCCGCGCCGCCGCCGAGCCGCTGTGCGGTCGAGGCGCTGCGCCGCCGCGTGGTTCAGGCGCTGCGCCGCCGCTGCGCGCGCTCGAGCGCGCGCAGCGGGGCGTCGAGGTCGGTCTCCTCGAGGTGGACGCGGTCGGTGCCGGCGTTCGGCAGCTCGAAGACCAGGTCCTCGAGGACGCGCTCCATGACCGCGCGCAGCCCGCGGGCGCCGGTGCCGCGCGCCGCGGCGCGGCGTGCGATCGCACGCAGGGCGGCGTCGCTGAAGGTCAGCTCGACCCCTTCGAGCGCGAACAGCGCCTGCGCCTGGCGCACCAGGGCGCCCTTCGGCCGCGTGAGCACGTCGACCAGCGCGTCCTCGCTCAGGGCATGGAGGCGCGCCACCACCGGCAGGCGCCCGATCAACTCCGGGATCAGGCCGTAGGCGCGGAGGTCGTCGGGGACCACGTCGGCGTTCGCCACGAGCGCGTCGTCGTCGACCACGTCGTGCTGGAAGCCGACGCGGGTGGTGGCGACGCGGCGGCGCACGATGTCGTCGATGCCCTCGAAGGCGCCGCCGCCGATGAAGAGCACGTTCGCGGTGTCGACCGCGATGAGCTCCTGCTGCGGGTGCTTGCGGCCGCCCTGCGGCGGCACGTGGCACACCGTGCCCTCGATCATCTTGAGGAGCGCCTGTTGCACGCCCTCGCCCGACACGTCGCGGGTGATCGAGGGGCCCTCGCTCTTGCGCGCGATCTTGTCGAGCTCGTCGACGTAGACGATGCCCTGCTCGGCGGCGCCGACGTCGTACTCGGCGACCTGCAAGAGCCGCAGCACGACGTTCTCGACGTCGTCGCCCACGTACCCGGCTTCGGTGAGGGTGGTGGCGTCGGCGATCGCGAAGGGCACCTGCAGGACGCGCGCGAGCGTCTGCGCCAGCAGCGTCTTGCCCGTGCCCGAGGGACCGACCATCAGGATGTTCGACTTCACCAGCCCGGCTTCGGGGTGTTGCAGGCGCCGCACGTGCTGGTAGACGGCGACCGCCAGCGCGCGTTTGGCGCCCTCCTGCTCGATGACGTGGTCGTCGAGCGCCGCCTTGATCTCGCGCGGTGTGGGGGTGCGCAGCGGCGGACGCCGGGCGACGGACCCGCGGTGCAGCCGGTCGTGCGCGCGCGCGACGCAGGCGTCGCAGATGTGGGCGTCGCCCTCGCCGCGCAGGAGCTGACCGACCTCGCCCGCCCCACGGCCGCAGAAGGCGCAGCGCGGCAGCTCGGCGCTCACGGCGTGCCGGGATCGAA
>JARGGE010000047.1 GCA_029210865.1 Trueperaceae bacterium | reverse complement strand
CGACCGCCAGGTCACGATCGGTCTGCCCACCATGCGCGAGCGCGAAGACATCCTGAAGGTGCACGTGCGCAACAAGCCGGTCGCCGAGGACGTCGACCTGCACCGGCTGGCCGAGGCCACCCCGATGTTCTCGGGCGCCGACCTCGAGAACCTGACGAACGAGGCCGCGCTCGTCGCCGCCCGCACCAACCAGCAGATCATCACGTGGGCCGACTTCAACGAGGCGCTCGACCGCATCACCCTGGGCCTGCGCCGGAGCAGCCTGGTGCCCACCGACGAGGAGCGCCAGATCCTGGCCTTCCACGAGGCGGGGCATGCGGTGCTCTACGCGGCGCAGCCCGAGTTGGGCGAGATCCGCAAGGTGACGATCAGCCCCCGCGGCGGCGCCGGCGGCTTCATGGCGCCGCTGGGCAAGGAAGAGATGTTCTTGAGCGTCGAGCGCTTCCGCGCGCAGCTGGTGGTGGCCTTCGGCGGACGCGTCGCCGAGAAGCGCGTCACCGGCACGCTGAGCTCCGGCGCGAGCAACGACCTCAAGCAGGCGACCGAGATCGCCAAGCAGATGGTGCTCGACCTCGGCATGGGCGAGCACGAGTACGTCGCCTGGGGCTCCGACCAGGGGCCGATCTTCCTGGGTGGCGAGATCAGCCGGCGCAAGGACTTCTCCGAGGAGACCGCCCGGCAGCTCGAGAACAAGGTCGAGGGCATCCTGCGCGAGTCCTACGAGCGCGCCACCGAGATGGTGAACGAGCACTGGCACGCCGTCGAGGCCGTCGCTACGGCGCTGCTCAAGGTCGAGACGATCGACGGCAAGCTGATCAAGCGCGCCTACGAGACGGCCGAGGCCGGCGAGACCACCGAGGTCATCACCCAGTCCATCGTCGACGCGATCGCCGAGCACGAGCGCAAGGTCGCCGCCTCCGCCGAGCGGAACAAGGCCAAGGCCGAGGAGGCGCAGCGGCGCGAGGAGGCGCAAGCCCGACCCCCGAGCGCGCCCTCGAACCCGCGCCCCGCCACCGAGGGCCCGCGCGGCTGACCGCCGCGCGCCCGCCGACGCACCGTGCCCCTGCTCGACGGTAAGTACGAGATCCATCACGAGCACGCGCGCGGCGCGGGCATCACGCGCTTCGACGCGACCGACCCGGACGGCATGCCCGTCCGGGTCGATTGGATCGACCTGCTGGGCGAGGACGAGGCCGGCTTCGAACGCTTCCGACGGCTGCTGAAGCGCCTGTCCCGCGAGGGGCGCGCGGCCGTGCAGGACGTGGTGGGTCGTCCGGGCGCGCACTTCGTGGCCTGGTACGTCGTTCCCGACCAGGCCCCGCGCGCCCACGACCCCGAGCTCGAGGCGCTCGTCGCCGCCGCCGGCTTCGACCCGGCGAGCGCCGACGTCCGCCGCATCGACGGCGCGCCCCGCCTGGTCGCCCTCCCCTTCCGACCCGGACCGGTGCCCGACGCCGCGACCGGCGACGCGGCCGCTGGCGAGGCCACGCCCGCGCCGCGCGCCCCCTGGCCCTGGCCCGTCCGAGCCTGGCTGCTGGCGGCCACGCTGGCGCTCTCGGCGGCGGCGCTGACGCTCGTGGGCTTCCTCGCGCGCAGCAACGACCGCGTCGTCGTGGTGCCCGACGTGGTGGGCCGCGCCTACGCCGCCGTGGCCGCCAGCCTCGCCGACCTGGGCCTGACGGTCGAGCCGTTGGTGGTCGCGACCGCGGACGCCCCCGCCGGGGCGGTCGTGGCGAGCGACCCACACGCCGGTAGCACCCTGCGGCCGGGCCGCACCGTGCGCGTGAGCGTCGCGGTACCCCCCGGCAGCGTCGCCCCGACCTCGGTGCCGCAGCTCGTAGGGCAGGACGCGACGGTCGTGGCCGCGCGCCTCTCGAGCGACGGGCTGGCGCTCGGGCGCACCGTAGAGGTCCACGCGGCGGCGCCGATCGGCGTGGTGCTCGCGCAATCGCCGCCGGCCGGCGCCACGGTCGGCCTCGGCTCGACGATCGACGTCCTGGCCTCGCTCGGGCCGGTCGCCGAACCCACCTTCGTCCCCGACCTGACCGGGCTCGCGCTCGCCGAGGCGCGCGCGCTCGCCGACGTGGCGGGCTTATCGCGCGACCAGGTGATCGTCGAACGGCTGCCCGCGGAGCGGATCGCCCCCGACACGGTGCTCAGCCAGTCGCTGGCGCCGTACCACGAGGTCGCGCGGACGTCGGCGGTGCTCCGTCTCGTGGTCGCGGCGCCGCTCGCGAGCGACACCGGCGGCGGGCTCCCGGCGCTCGGCGGGCTCGACGAAGCGAGCGCGCGCGCGCTGGCGAGCGGTTTCGACGTGCGCGTCGCCTACCTCGCCGACGGGAACCTCCCGGACGGCGTCGTCCTCCAATCGCTGCCCGTGGGCGCGACCCCCGCCGACGGCCCCCTGGTCCTGACCGTCAACGCCCGGCCCGTGCCGATCCCGCGCCCTGCGGCGACCGCGGTCGTGCGCACCGCGGAGCCGCGGTCGCTCACCTACCGCTGGTTCATCGAGCCAGGGATCCCCCCGGTGGTCGCCGAGGTGACGGCGACCACGCTCGAGGGGGAGCGCACGGTGGTCGACCGGCGCGTGGTGCAAGGGGGCCAGGCCCTCGAGGGGACGTGGGCGACGTCGTACCCCGGGGTCGTGCGCTTCGACCTGACGCTCAACCACGAGCCCTACGGCGGTCCGCTGCGCGTCCCCTGAGCGCGCCGACCGCGCCGGCGCGGGGTCGGGTGTGGCGGGCGCCGGCACCCGGGCGTGTCGTGGCCCGCCGTTCGGGGCCTGGCGCGCGGTGTATCGTGGCCGGCGGCGATTTGGGCGATGGTTCATCGCTCGACACCGATGAAGCGACCCGCTGCCCCCGCGCCGCCCGACCGGCGCGAACGCCGACCCTCTGCCCGAAGGGACCTCCGTGTACCAGACCCTGCGCGACCTGAGCCGCTACGTCCGACGCTACCCGCGGCCGTACGCGCTCGGGCTGAGCCTGCTCGTCGTCTTCGCCTTCTTCACCACCCTCGCGCCGATCGTCATCGGGCGCGCGATCGACGCCTTCCTCGGCGGGACGATGACCATGACCTCGGTCTGGGGCTACATCGGCGCGCTGCTCGGGATCGGCGTCGGCGGCGCGACGGCGATGATCGTCACCCGGCGCACGCTGCTGAACGCCTCCTGGGAGATCCAGTTCGACATCCGGCGCGACCTGTTCGACCACTTCACCCGCCTCGATCCGTCCTACTACGACGACCACCGCGTCGGCGACCTGATGGCGCGCCTGACCGCCGACCTCAACGCCGTGCGCATGCTCATCGGCGTCGCGGTGTTCATGGGGACGAACACGAGCCTGGTGCTCGCCTTCACCCTCGCGCGCATGTTCGCCCTCGACGTCGGCCTCTCGCTCTTGACGCTGGCGATCGTCCCCTTCATCACGCTGACCTTCTTCGTGCTGCTGCGGATCATCCACCGCCGCTACGAGAAGGTGCAGGAGCAGTTCTCCGAGGTCTCCTCGATGGCCCAGGAGAACTTCTCGGGCATCCGCGTGGTCAAGGGCTTCGGCATCGAGGGGCGCGAGGTCGACGGCTTCAAGCGCCTGAACGACGAGTTCATCCGCCGCAACCTGTCGCTCACCAAGGTCGACGGGCCGCTCTTCCCGCTCATGGAGCTGCTGTTCGGCATGACCATCTCGGTGCTGCTGCTCGTCGGCGGCCGGCTGGTGCTGGGCGTCGGCGGCGGCCTGACGATCGGCGAGTTCTCCTCGTTCGTCTTCCTGTTCGAGGGGATCCAGTGGCCGATCATCGCCCTCGGCTGGATCGCCAACCTGCTGCAGCGGGGCTCGACCTCGTGGCACCGGCTGCGCCAGATCCTCGACGTCCCCACCAAGGTCAAGGACGACCGCGACACCCGCCGCGACGTCGCCGACCTGCGTGGCGACATCGAGTTCCGCGACGTGAGCGTCCACATGGACGGGCGTCCGGTGCTCGATCGCGTCAGCTTCCGCATCCGCGCCGGCGAGGCCGTGGGGATCACCGGCCGCACCGGCTCGGGCAAGACCCTGATCGTCAAGCTCGTCGCTCGCCTGCTCGACCCCGACGAGGGCCAGGTCTTCGTCGATGGCATCGACGTGCGCCGCATCCCCGTGGCCGTGCTGCGGCGGCGCATCGGGCTGGTGCCGCAGGAGCCCTTCCTCTTCAGCGACTCGATCGCGGAGAACATCGCCTACGGCGTGCCCGAGGGCGACGACCCGGCGGCGCTCGAGGCGAAGGTGCGGGCGGTCGCACGGCTCGCACAGCTCGAGCAGGACGTCGACGGCTTCGCGCTCGGCTTCGCCACCCCGCTCGGCGAGCGCGGCGTCACCCTGTCGGGCGGCCAGCGCCAGCGCACCGCGATCGCGCGCGCACTGATCCGCGAGCCGCGCGTGCTCATCTTCGACGACGCGCTGTCGGCCGTCGACACCCAGACCGAGGCCGACATCCTCGAAGGGCTGCGCCAGGCGCAGCAGGGGCGTACCACGATCGTCGTGGCGCACCGCGTCTCCGCCTTCCAGCACACCGACCGCGTGCTCGTCCTGGAGGACGGTCAGCTGGTCGAGGAGGGCAGCCACGAAGCGCTGGTCGCCAAGGACGGCTGGTACGCGGACATCGTGCGTCGGCAGCAGCTCGAGCAGGACCTGGAGACCGTATGAGCACTGCGCACCGTGGCCGACGCCCGCGTCGGCAGCAGCTCGAGCAGGACCTGGAGACCGTATGAGCCGCGACCCGCTGCCCCCCTACGCCGACCCCACCGTCGGCGGGATGATCGACCCGACCTACGACGTCGACCGCGAGAAGGCCGCCCACCGCGCACGCCGCCGCGTCACCCGCAAGGGCATGCGCGAGGAGGGGACGCGCGACGAGGACGGCGAGAAGATGGTCGCCAGCCTCGACCGCAACCTGGCGGTGCGGCTGTTCGGCTACCTCAAGCCGTACCGGGCGCAGTTGATCGGTGCGGTGGCGCTGCTGCTCGTCTACTCGGCGCTCGTGCCGGCCTTCCCGCGCCTGGTCGCCACCGCGGTCGACCGCTACATCGTCGGCAGCGTCGCCCCGTACGACGCCTTCACGGTCGACGAGCGGCTCGCCGGGTTGCTCGGCATCGTCCTCGTGTACCTGGGCCTACGGCTGCTGAACTTCGGGCTGCGCTACGGCTACACGTACCTGGTGGCCTGGATCGGTCAGCACGTGATCTACGACCTGCGCCGCGATACCTTCGAGAAGATCCAGCGGCTGCACCTCGGCTTCTTCGACCGCACGCCCGTGGGGCGCCTGATCACCCGCATCACCAGCGACGTCGAGGCGATCCAGACCGCGATGACCGACGGCGTGGTCGGCCTCATCGCCGACGTGGGCCTGATCGTCGGCCTGACCATCTACATGTTCACGATCGACTGGCGCTTGGCGCTGGTGACGCTGACGGTCATGCCGATCCTGTTCGCGACCCTGAACTACCTGCGCCGCCGCATCCGCGACGCCTTCCGGGTGGTGCGGCTGCGCACCTCGCGTTCGAACGCGTACCTGGCCGAGAACCTGAGCGGGATGACCACCGTGCAGCTGTTCAACCGCGAGCAGCGCAACGCGCGCCGCTTCGACCAGATCAACCTCGACCTGCTCGACGCCTACTACGAGCAGATCCGCTGGTTCAGCCTCTTCTTCCCGTCGGTCAACCTCGCGGGCGCGGTCGCCACGTCGCTCATCCTGTACTACGCCGCCTTCCAGTTGGTGGGGCCGGGGGTCGCGGACGCGCTCACGATCGGCGTCCTGATCGCCTTCGTGCAGTACGCGCAGATGTACTTCCGCCCGCTGCAGGAGCTCTCGGACCGCTTCAACACGCTGCAGTCGGCGATGGCCTCGGCCGAGCGCATCTTCAGCCTGATCGACACGCCCGAGAAGGTGATGGACAAGGAGACGCCGCTGCCGCTCGAGGGGCGCTTCCGCGGCGAGGTGCGCTTCGAGGACGTCTGGTTCGCCTACGACGACGAGGACTGGGTGCTGCGCGGCCTCGACCTCACGATCAAGCCCGGCGAATCGGTCGCCTTCGTCGGCCACACGGGCGCCGGCAAGACGACCGTGATCAGCCTGGTCAGCCGCTTCTACGACGTCCAGAAGGGCGCGGTGCGGATCGACGGGCACGACGTGCGCGACCTCGCGCAGACCGACCTGCGGCGCCACGTGGGGATCGTGCTGCAAGACCCGTTCCTCTTCAGCGGCACCATCCGCAGCAACATCACCCTGGGCGACGACTCGATCCCGCTCGACCGCGTCATCGAGGCCGCGACCTTCGTCAACGCCCACGCTTTCATCGACCGGCTCCCGCTCAAGTACGACACCCCCGTGCGCGAGCGTGGCGCGGGCTTCTCGACCGGCCAGAAGCAACTCCTGGCCTTCGCGCGCGCGCTGGTCCAGAACCCCGACATCCTGCTGGTCCTCGACGAGGCGACGGCGAACGTCGACACCGAGACCGAGGAGCTGATCCAGGACGCCCTGAAGAAGCTCATGCAGGGGCGCACGAGCATCGTGATCGCCCACCGGCTCTCGACCATCCAGGACGTCGACCGCATCCTCGTGCTGCGCAAGGGGAAGCTGATCGAGCAGGGCAAGCACGCCGAGCTGCTGCGCGTCGAGGGCGGCTACTACCGGAAGCTGTACGAGCTGCAGTACCAGGAGGCGTGACGGCGGTTGCGCGGGCGGCAAGGGTGCCACCCGCGCCGCCGCGGACGTCGAGCGCGCTGCCGGCGCTCAGCGCACGGTGACGCGGTAGACGATCGTGAGCTGCACCTCGGGCTCCATCTCGGCGAGCACCGTCCAGCGCACGGCGTCGTACGTGGTGGGGTCGGCGATCGCGCGCTGTTCGCCCTCGCCCACGAAGACGTTGGTCTCGTAGAAGGTCAGGCCGCGGTCGGCGGAGTACTCGGTGAGCAGGCGCTCGTCGCTGGGCGTCGCCGAGAACGGCACGAACTGCGTCCCCTCGGGCACCGGGCCCGTCACCACGACGATGCCGGGGGGCAGCGTCTGGTCACCCACGTTCGTCACGATCAGGCGGTACTCGACGATCTGCCCGGGGCGCGCCTCGCTCGCCTCGGTGAAGCGCTCCTCGCGGGCGCCGTCGTCGCGCGTGACCTGGCTGACGACGTAGACCTCGAGGTCGATGGCGACGGGGTTGGCGGCGTCCTGCGCCAGCGCGAGGGGTAGCAGGGCGGCCGCGGCGAGCAGGGCGGCACCGAGCACGGATCGGTAGGGGCGCTTCATGACCGTCAGCCTAGCCGGTGCGCCTGTGGCGCGCCTGAGTCCCCACGACGCCGCGGGCGCGCGCCGGCCCGCGCCCGTCAAGGGCGCTCGTCGGCGACCGCGCCGAAGGCCGCCGCGTACGGCGCGGCCTCGTGCCAGCCGAGCGACGTCGCGAGCTCGAAGGCGCGGGCCGCCTCGGCGGCGGTCGCGGCCGGCACCGCTGCCGCGACACCGGCGCCGAGCTCCACGCCCGCCTCGCGCACGACCAACCGCCCCCAAGCAAAGGCGGCCTCGGCGTGGCCGGCGCGGCCCGCCTCGCGGTACCAGCGACGTGCCTCGAAGCCGTCGGGCGCCACGCCCAGACCGACCTCGTAGAGGCGCCCCAGGCGGTACATCGCCTCGGCATGGCCGGACTCGGCGGCCGCGCGGTACCAGCCCGCGGCGGTGCGGGCGCTCCACGGCGCCCCCAGCCCCGCCTCGGCCAGGTAGCCGAGCATGAAGCGCGCCGAGGCATCGCCGTCGGCGGCTTGGGCGGACCAGGCCGCGCGCGCCGCGACGAACTCGCCGCGCCGGTAGGCGTCGAAGGGATCGATCCCGGCGGGCGCCGCGCCCGCGCGGCTCGCGACCCACCACTGCGCCAGGACGAACAGGACCACCGACACGCCGAGCGCTGCCAGCATCAGACCGCGGCGACGGCGCGTCGCCTCCTCGAACATGAGCTCGTCCTCGACGTCCCCGTCGACGTCGGGACGCCGGGGCAACCGCGCGGACGGTGGCCGCGCCGGCCCGACCTCGTCGCCGCCCAGCCCACGCCAGGCGGTGGGGACGGGGCGACCGCCGGTGGGACCGAGGTCCTCGCCGATCCGACGCACGGTGGGCACGTCGGGCGGTGCGCCCGCGGCCCCAGCGGCGGCTGCGCTCGCGGCGGCGGCGTCCTCGGCGCGGGCGCGGCGCGACGCCCGCCCGATCGCGAACTCGGGTACCGGCCGGCTCCCGTCCGATGCGGCACCGTCCGCGGTACCGACCGACGGGTCGCTCGCCGCGCGGCGACCGACGCGCCAGCCACCGGCGTCCACGGCGTCCCAGCCGTCGATCGGCGGGAACGCCGGGCGGCTGGGGTCCGCCGCGCCCCGCGCGAAGCCGTCGGCATCGTCGTCCTCGACGTCGTCGTGGACCAGCGTGCCGTCCTCGTCGGAGTCGATGGTGATCGGTTCGGGGTCGCGGGCGACGGGAACGCCAAACGCGGGCTCACGGGGGCCGCCGGCCCCGGCCTGCGGCTCGGTGGTGCCGTGGTCCGCCACATCCTCGTCGAACCACACGTCGTCGGCGACCGGCTCGAACGGTGGCGGCCCGTCCACCGCGGGCGTGTCGAGCAGCGACGCCGGTTCGTCGGCCTCGAAGATGTAGGCGACGCGACGGCGCAGCGGCTCCTCGTCCTCACCCGCCGGCGCTTCCTCGACCGGCGCGACGGGGCTGCGGGCGTCCGCATCGTCGTCCGCGCGCCACGGGGCCTCGTGGTGCGGTTCGGGTTCCGGCTCGGCCGCCGGCTCCGGCTCCGGCTCCGGCTCCGGTTCGACCTCGGGCTCCGGCTCCGGCTCCGGCTGCGGCTCCGGCTCCGGCTCGGGCTGCGGCTCCGGCTCCGGCTCGGGCTCGGCTGGGCGACCCTCGACGGGTGCGTCGGGCGCGGCCGCCGTGGGTGCCGCGATGCCCGCCTGCTTGATCTCGTCCGGGTCGGCGGCCCGGATGACGACGCGCACCCCCGCCGCCTCGAAGGTACGCGCGATGGCGTCCGCCTTCTCGGGGCGCAGGGCACGGGTGATGGGGCCCGTGCGCCCCTCGATCAACTGCCGCACCCGCTCCTGGGGCATGCCGAGCCGTTCGCCCACACGCGCGGCGACGATCGCCACGTCGGCGTCGGGCACCAACTCGATCACCTCGACCACGCACGCGTTCGGGATCATGTGCGACCATGGTACACGGCCGTCCCGCGCCGACGACCGGACGGTGCCCACGGTCCCCACCCTCGCGCGAGCGCACGCGCATCCCGGCCGACGCCGACCGGGGCCGCCCACCCGGCACCGGGGCTTCGCACGCGGGCACTCGGTGAACCTTGCAAATCGAAAGCGCAACCTTGAAATTACAAGTTCCGTGGAGCGTCGCATCGGCGTGCGCCACCGCCCGACCGAGCGCGCGAACCGACCGCCTTCGTTCGCGAGCCGCGCGACCCGAGCGTTGACCACCGGTTGACACCCCAGGGGGGCGCGGGTACGCTGTTGGGCGCTTGGGGCTGTGGCGCAGCTGGGAGCGCGCCTGAATCGCACTCAGGAGGTCAGGGGTTCGAATCCCCTCAGCTCCACCAAGACAAAGTACGACAGGGACATGATAATCGGGGCGCACCTCTCAGCGGTGCGCCCCGGTCCCATGGGCGTTGACATCAGTCTGACAGCAGTTCGCCTTTCGACGGCCTCCCGAACAGCTCCTGCATCGACAGAGCCGCGCGACGATGCTGCTCCTCGTAGGTGTGCTGGTAGACCCTTCGCGTGAACGACACGTCCGTGTGCCCGAGCCGCTCGGACAGCACCTTGTCGTCCAAACCCCACTGGAGCGCCAGAGACGCGTGCGTGTGGCGCAGATCGTGGATGCGGATCACCGGGACGTCGGCGACAAGGCAGATCCGCTTCAGCGAACGCTTCAAGTTGTCGGGATGGATCGGCGTCCCCAAAGACGTTCGGAACACGAGGTCGTGGTCATCGCGCCATGCGTCGCCAGCGAAGCGGCGTTCCTCGTTCTGGTGCTCGCGGTGATTGGCGAGGAGCACAATCGCATCGGACGGCAAATGGATGCGGCGGCGGCTTGACTCGGTCTTGGGATCCGCAATCTCGAGTCCGCCGCCAGGCGACTTGCGCAGCGACTGACTGATGTTCAAAGCCGCATGCTCAAGGTCAATGCTGGACCACGAAAGCCCGAGCAACTCACCTCGTCGAAGACCCAGGAGCAACATGAGGTAGAAGGCGAGGTGCAACCGATCGCCTGTCGCCGCCTCGAGGAACCGCCTGGCCTCATCCGCGGTCCACGCCCTCCTAGGCGAAGGTCCAGTTCTCCTGGGCAAGTCGACGGAGCGGACCGGGCTTCGGTCCAGCAGCCCGTTGTCCACGCAGTAACCGACCACCCGACGCGCCAGCCAGAGGACGAGCTTCCGCGTCCGCCGCCCAACCTTCTCGCGATCCAAGGAGACCATCAGATCTTCGACGTTGGCATGAGCAAGCTTGCGCAGCGGGATCTCACCGATGTAGGGCAGCGTGTGCTTCTCGAGGAGGTGCCTATAGCTGTGATGGGTCTGCGGCTGAACGGAGCTCTCCTTGACACGAAGCCAGCGCATCGCGGCGACCCGGAACGTGGTCGCATCGCCGAGGGCAAGGTCCCCCCGACTGTGCCTGTACGCCAGATCCAGCCGTATCTGTTCAGCCTGATCCTCAGTTGACGCGTAGCGGTACAGCCGCTTGATCTTCCCGTCCGACGTCCGGCCTACGGGGAAGGCGACCTGATAGCGGCCGTCCTTCCGAAGGGTGATCGTCCCTTCGTGGTTCCGCCGACGACCTCGGGGCTTCCGCTTCTTCCGTGCGTTGTTCGTCAACTGCTTCCTCCGTTGCGCTCAAGGCTCGATACCGAACTGCGGGCGGACGCTGGCCTCCTCTCTGGGAGTCGCCTTCGCCCGCTTCCGGCTCGAAGCCTGAATGGAAGCAGTGGGCTGACCATACCGGAATCAGAAGGTCAGCGCAAGCCGTTCTTGCGTCCTGGACAGCTATGAGACTGTTAGCCGGGTAGCATCAAACGCGCCAGTCCGGAGGAGTAAGCAGCTGAACACGTGGCCAAAGAGCGAGCTCGCTCCAGGCTGCCCACGTGCAATGGCGTCACCTACTCAGATTCGGATACTGACCGCACAAGATCGGAGGCCGCCCGCGTGAAGAGGTAAGTCTCGTAACCCTGCGGCGTGTGGCCAGGACGAAGAAGACCGACATCGGCAAGCGACCGCAGGTCGTCCTCGAGGAATCGCATGTCCGATGTGGCTGCACCTCCGTGTCCGTCAGCGAAGAGCAACTCGATCCCATCGAACGTCCGGAGGACGACCAGCGTGCTGGCTCCCGAGGCCTCGAACTGCCGAAGAAGGCTCAATGCCTGCGCCGAGAGTCCGGCCTCGCGTCGAAGGCTCGCGGCGATCGCGCCGAACCCAGGAAGACCACTGGCGAACGTCGCCAACGCCTTGTCAAGCGCCTCAAGCCGCGCACCCAACGCTTCATCGTGTTCCGCGAGGAGCGCCCGAAGACCGTCCACGACCTGCTGATTACGGTCGAGGAGCGTCCTGATCTCCTCGTGGTTCCGGTCGATCAACCACGTCTGGAACTGCTCGTACTCGGAACCGTCGCGCCCGGACCGTTCCGATCGGAACTGCCCGATCAGGCTGACGATCGTCGCGAACGCCGTGGAGGCAAGCGGGAGATCCATGACGCAAGCCTAAGGCACCACTCGCGGC
>JARGGE010000479.1 GCA_029210865.1 Trueperaceae bacterium | reverse complement strand
CCTCGGAAGCGGCGGCCTCGCCCAGGAGCCGGTGCACGGCGCTGGCGACCCCCTCGGGCGGGAGCAGGCTGGCGACGCGCACCCACGCCACACCGGGCACCGGCCAGGCCAGGCTCGGCGGGCGCTCGAGCGCGACGGGCGCCGCCACCAGGTCGACGACGAAGGTCGCGGACGCGGCGCGCACGACCCGCGCGCGCAGCGCGCCGTCGGCCGCCGCCGCGTCCCAGGCGGCGGTGCGGTGCTCGGGTGCGCGGGGCAGGTAGACCTCGTCGACCGCGAGCACCCGGTCGCCGCGCGCGAGCCCGGCGCGCGCCGCCGGCGATCCGAAGACGACGTCGGGCACGACCAGCCCGAGCCCGTTCTCGGGCGCCCGCACGACCACGCCGAACGCGGTGCGCGCACCGTCGCCGCTCGCCTGGCCCCGCACGCGCGCGAACGCCTCGACCGAGAGCAGCCTCAGGTGCGGGTCCTCGACGGCGGCGAGGAGGGCGTCGATCGCCGCGACCGCGTCCGCCTCGGGGCACGCCGGTCGGTCGCCGCAGCGCGCCTGCAGCGCCGCGCGCGCGTCGGGCACGAGCGTGGCCGGATGGACGAGGGCGACGCCCCCGTAGTGAAGGGTCAGGTGCCCGGCGACCTCGTCGAACAAGGCGATCGCCTGCGACTGCGCGAGGGCGATCCCGACCAGCACGAGCAGCGCCACGAGCCATCGCCCCGCGACCGGTGCGCCGCTCCGGCCCCATGGCCGACCGAGGCAGCGCGGGCCAGGACGTTCGCGCGGTGGCGGTCGAGGACGACGCATGGCCTCACCCGCTCGAGCGCCGCCCGGACCGCCCGACGCACGACGCGACGGGCGGGGACGGGGCCCATCTCCAGCCCAAGCCCGGCACCGCCACGCGCCCGAGCAGCGTTCACGCTGCGACCGCGGCGAGCCGTCGTCCGGCGCCTCGGCCGCGCCGGCCCGCGGGCTACCATGCGCGTGACCGACCCGGCGAGCCTCCGCGCCCGCTGCCCCCGTGCCGGTCGCCCCCACCCATGGACCGCCCCAGCCTCTTCCAACGCGACGCCGACCAGCCGCTGGCCGCGCGCATGCGCCCGCGCACGCTCGAGGAGTACGTCGGGCAGGACCACGTGCTGGGGCCCGGTCGCCTGCTGCGGCGCGCGATCCAGGCGGACCAACTCTCCTCCGTCCTCCTCTACGGCCCGCCGGGCACCGGCAAGACGACGCTCGCCCGCGTGATCGCCAACTCGACCCGCGCCCGCTTCACGGCGCTGAACGCGGTGCTCGGGGGGGTCAAGGACATCCGCGAGGCGGTCGCCGAAGCGCAGGAGCAAGCGCGCGCCGGGCGCCGCACGATCCTGTTCGTCGACGAGGTCCACCGCTTCAACAAGGCGCAGCAGGACGCGCTGCTGCCCTGGGTCGAGAACGGCACGGTGGTGTTGATCGGTGCCACCACCGAGAACCCCTACTTCGAGGTGAACAAGGCGCTCGTCTCGCGCTCGCGCGTCTTCCAGCTCAAGCCGCTCACCGCCGCCGACCTGCGGCGGGTGGCCGCCCAGGCGCTCGCCGACCCCGAGCGCGGCTTCGGGCGCCGCGACGTGCACCTCGACGACGACGCGCTCGAGCACCTGGTGGCGGTCGCGAACGGCGACGCCCGTTCGCTCCTGAACGCACTCGAACTGGCCGTGGAGACGACGTTACCCGGAGATGACGCTGTCATCCACATCACACGACCCGTGGCCGAGGAGTCGATCCAGCAACGGGCGGTCCTCTACGACAAGGAGGGCGACGCCCACTTCGACACCATCAGTGCGTTCATCAAGAGCGTTCGCGGGAGCGACCCGGACGCCGCGCTGTACTGGCTCGCGAAGATGGTCTACGCCGGCGAGGACCCGCGCTTCATCCTGCGCCGGCTGCTGATCCTCGCCAGCGAGGACGTCGGCCTCGCCGATCCGAACGCGCTCGGGGTCGTCGCGGCCGCCGCGCAGGCCTACGACTACGTCGGCCTCCCCGAGGGGCGCTACCACCTCGCGCAGGCGACGCTGTACCTCGCGACCGCGCCGAAATCGAACTCGACCATGGGCTTCTTCGACGCGCTCGACGCCATCGGCAAGGAGCGCGAGGGCGAGGTCCCCAACCACCTGCGCGACGGCAACCGCGACGCGGA
>JARGGE010000478.1 GCA_029210865.1 Trueperaceae bacterium | reverse complement strand
ACCAGCGGCGGCGCGAATTCCAGCGCCGGCCCCATCATCTTGATGATGAGTCCCTTCTCGCGGGCCCGCGTGACCAGCGCCGGGCCCGGGTGGTCGGCGGCGGCCAGACGAACAACCCCTCGGTCCAGGACATCGCCGACGCCGTGCGCTCGCTCGGCTCCGACGCCGTGGTCGTGCTGCCGAACAACAAGAACATCATCCTCGCGGCCGAGCGCGTGCCCGAGCTGGTCCCCGAGAAGCGGGTGGTCGTCCTGCCGACGCGGACGCTCGGCCAGGGTCTCGCGGCCGTGGTCGCCTTCGCCGAGACCGAGGAGCTCGACGCGCTGCTGCCGGCCATGGAGCGCGCCGCCAAGGGCGCGCGCACGCTCGAGGTCACCATGGCGAGCCGCGACGCCTCGATCGACGGGGTGGAGGTGAGCGAGGGCGCGGCGATCGGCCTGCTCGACGGCGCGCTCGTGCACACCGCCCCCACCCCCGAGGCCTGCTTGCTGGCCATGCTCGCCGACGTCGCCGACGACGCCGAGCTGGGCACCCTGTTCTACGCGGTGGCCACCGGCGAGGTGGCCGCCAAGCAGCTGGCCGCGCGGATCGAGGAGGCGTACCCCGACCTCGAGGTCGAGATGCACGGCGGCGGGCCCGACCTCTACCCGTACCTGATGGTGCTGGAGTGACCGCGACCTGAACGTGAACGGTCGGTGACGGTCGCGTCGGCCAGGCGGCCGGTTCGGACGCTACGATGCGGGGGTAGGAGGTCCTTCATGACCCGACGTGCGCTCGTCCCGCTCGTGCTGCTCGCCGCCCTCACCCTCGTGTTGGCCGGCTGTCAGGTAACCATCAGCGTCCCCTTCGATCCCGTCTTCCGCGGCGACGTCGTCGCCCAGGACACCGCCGCGCCCGACGTCCAGGCCACCGGCACCCTCGGGGTGGGGGTCACCCACTACTACCGGCTCGACGCCGCTGGCGCCCGCGACCTCGTGTACGCGGAGCTCGGTAACGCTTCGGGCCTGCAGGTCGCGCTGCTCCGGACGACCGGCTCGACCCTCGCGGTCTCGCGCTCGGAGACCTACTTCGCCGGGAGCGTCGGGGCGCTGTCGACCACCGCACTCGACGTCGCGCCGGCCGCGATCTTGGTCGTGTTCCCGTGCCTCGGCGCCTGCGCGGCGATCGCCCCGACGTCCAGCGATTACGTCGTCGCGGTGAGCAACCCCACCGGCCAGACGTGGTCGTACGAGCTGCTCGCGTACACCATCGACGCGACCGACCCCAACGAACCGAACGACGGCGAGACCGGCGCCACGCGCCTCGATGCGGCAGGCGCCTACCAGGGCGCCATCGAGCGCCTCGGCGACGAGGATTACTTCGTCTACGACGCCCCCGACAACGTGAACGCCTACTTCGTGGTCTTCGATCCCTTCGACCTTGCGCTCGGGCTCGAGCTCGAGATCCTCGATTGCGCCGAGTGCACCGTCCTCGACGGCACGACCGGTCGCACGGTCGAGGGGCTGGTCGATGGCGACGTGCTGCGCGTCCGCTCCGCGGACGGCCGCGCCGGCCCGTCGGCGGCCTCCGGCTACTCGATCGAGGTCACGACCATGCCACCGGCCGGCGCCGGCGTGTCCAGCCGCTGACGCCCGACGCGTCGTTGCACGACCACGCGCGACGAGGGAGGGGCCGCCCCTGGCGGTTCCTCGTCGTCGTCCTCGGATTGGCATGGATGGGGCTCGCCTCCGCCGCCGACCCCTGCGTGGCCGGCGGACCGCTCGACCCGCTCCCCGCCCTCGCCCACGTCGTCCGCACGCTCGAGCCGGCGCTGCCCCGCTCGCTCGTGACCGGCGGTCTGGAGCTGCCCGACGACCACCCGCACGTCGACGACCTGCGCTACCTGCGCGAACGGCGCGTCGTCGCCCGCGGCGCCGAGGTCGACCCGATGGCGCCGGACGTCTGGCAAGCGGCGCTCGACGTGGTCGCCGGCTGGTACGGCGTGGCCGCACCGCCGGCGGGCGACCCCACCGACCCGGCGCGGGTCGCCGCCGACATCGACGCGCTCCTCGAGCGGGTCCGGCCGACGCTGCGGCCCGCGGCGCTCGTCGCCTGGGTGCCCGAGGACGCCGGCCGGATCGCCTTCCTCGGGCTCGTCTGGAACTGGTCGGCCTACCCGCGGTTGGTCGTCT
>JARGGE010000477.1 GCA_029210865.1 Trueperaceae bacterium | reverse complement strand
CCCAGCCGGGCCCCCATCGGTTCACCAGCGGGGCGGCCTGCTGAAGCGCTCTGGCCGTGCTCTCTCAAACTTGCAATCTTAAGGTTCCACTTTAGGATTGCAAGTTTGAGCCAGCGCCCGCGAACGAAGCTTCCCTGCCGACGTGCGTTGCGTCGAGCGTCGTTCCGCGGCGCGCGTGGGCGTCGGAGCGCTAGGCGCGCTCGGCGCGGCCGAACGCCCACCCGGCGCAACCCTCGCAGGACGAAGCTCGGCGACGGCCACCGGAACCGTTGGCGTCCGACCGTGGGTTCGTCTCAGCCTTCAGGCGCCTCGAAACCCATCTCGGCAGCCTCGCCGACCGGAGTGTGACCGATGCGGAGGTACAGGCGGTTCGAGGCCACGAGGTGCGCGGCCGCGTAGCGGCCCCGGACCGCGTCGGCGAGCACCGCCAACTGCAGGTGGTGGCGCGCCTCGTCGCGCATCAGGAAGGCGGTCGCCGCCGCCGCGAAGGCGGCGCGATCGCTCGCCTCCGCGACCCACAGCCCGTGCGGCCGGGCGCTCACCCGAGCGCGCGGGTGGCGTCGGCCACGACCACCGTGGCGCCCGCCCCACCCTCCAGCACGTCCGCGACCGTCCGCGCGCCGTCGGTCCAGCCCATCGCCAGGTGCGGCGTGTCGAAGGCGTACGCGAGCCGCCCGTCGGCGGTGGCGACGATCAGGCCGCCGCTCCCGTCCATCCGGCGCACGTCGGCGAGCGCCCGGCGCAACGCGGCGTCGAGCGGGTCAGCGCGCTCGAGGCGATCGGCGAGCGCCTTGGCGGTCACCGCGCGCAGGAACGCCTCCCCCTTGCCCGTGGCGCTCACGGCCACCGCGCGGTCGGCGTAGGTGCCGGCGCCCACGATGGGGGCGTCGCCGACGCGCCCCGGCCACTTCGCGAGCACGCCGCCGGTGCTGGTCGCGGCCGCCAGGTCGCCATGGGCGTCGAGCGCGACCGCGCCCACGGTGGCGGAGCCGGTGGGGGTCGGGCCGGTCGCGGCCGGTGCGGCGTCGGCGCCCTCGCGGCCGGCGCGCCAACGGTCCCACTGCGCCCGGGTGTAGGGGGTCAGCAGCGAGGCCGGGTCGACGGGGTCGGTGACCAGCGCATCGGCGCCGGCGCCCACGAGCAGCACGTGCGGCGTCGTGCGGCGCACCAGGTCGGCCAGGCGGATCGCGCTCGGCGCCGTCCGCACCGCTGCGACCGCCCCGGCGCTGCCGTCCTCGCCGCGGACGATGCAGGCGTCGAGCTCGACCTCGCCGTCGCGGTTGGGGCTGCCGCCGACGCCGGCGTTGAAGGCCTCGCCGTTCGCCTCCATGGCCACCACCGCCCGCAGGACCGCCTCGACCGCGTCGGCCCCCTCGTCGAAGGCCGCCCACCCGGCGGCGAGGGCTTCGCTTAGGCCGTCTCGGTACGCAGGCCGGCGGACCTCGGCGATCGTGCCCGCGCCGCCGTGGATCAGGAGCTTCGGCATGCCGCCACGCTACCCGAAGGGCACGGCATCGGAGGCAGGGCGGATAGACTGACGCCGTGCGGTTGGCCCTCTTCTACCTCGTGCTCGTCGTCGCCCAGGGGTTCCTCGGGGCGCTGATGGCGCCGGTGCCGCCGCCCGACCTGTTCCTGATCGGCGTCTTGACGCTGCTCTACCGGCTGCCCGCGTGGCAGCTCGTGCTCCTGGGGTACGGCGCCGGCCTGATCCAGGACCTGGTGGGGCACGGGGCGCTCGGCGTGCACGCGCTCGGCCTCGCCGGGGCGGCGCTGGTGGCGAGCACGGTGCGGCTGCAGCTGTCGCACGAGGGCTTCTTGGAGCGTTCGCTGGCGGTCCTCGCCGCCTCGGCCGGCAAGTGGGCCGTGGTGGCCGTGCTGCTCGCCTGGCTGTCGGGCGGGACGGCCACGTGGCCCTCGGTCGCCGCCGTCGCCGCGCTCGACGCCGCCTTCACGGTCGTCGCCGCCGCGCTGGTGCTCGATCTTGCGGCGGCGCTGGAGCTGCCGGCCGGGCTCGTCGATCCGGGCGAGGATGGCGAGGCGGCCGCCCTGCGCGAGCTTCACGAGGAGACCGGCCTCGTCGCGAAGGCGATCGAGCGCTGCTACCGGATTCTGTCGTCGCCGGGCCTCACCACAGAGCATGCGACGATCTTTCTGGCCATCGTCGACGCGTC
>JARGGE010000476.1 GCA_029210865.1 Trueperaceae bacterium | reverse complement strand
CGGTGAGGAAGGCGCCGAGCAGGTTGACCGTCACCGTGCCGGCGCCCACCCGCCGTACGATGCGCGCCACCGCCCACGATGTCCACGCGCGCGCCACGCCACCGACGGCGCCGGCCACGAGCACGGCCGCGAACGCCGCGAGCGTCACGGTCGACCGCGCCCGGTGCGCCACCCGAGCGCCGCCGCTAGGAGCCCGCCGGCGAGCGACGCGGCGGCGTAACCCAGGGCGATCGAGGGGACGAGCCGCCCCGTCTCGACGGCGAGCGCGGAGAAGGTGGTGAACGACCCCAGCACGCCCGTCGTGACGCCGGGCCCACGCGACCAAGTGGGGCCTCGCCCGCGGTCGGCGCGGCCGAAAACGGCGCCGAGCGCGAAGCTTCCGAGCAGGTTGACCGCGAGCGTCGGCCAGGGCCAACCGCCGTCGCCCATCGGGAGCGCGAGGCCGACGAGCGCGCGGGCGCCGGTGCCGACGGCGGCGCCGAGGGCGACGGTGAGCGTGGCGGGCCGCGAGGCCGGCACCGCGTCGGGCACTACGCGTCGACCGCCGCCCGCTTCCCGCTGCCCTCGAGCGGGACCGCCGCGCCACCCAGCGCGAGCGGCACCACGTCGCCCTCGCGGACGGCGCACTCGGGTCCGGTCTGGACGACGAGCCGCAGCGTCGGGTCGAGCGTCGATTGACACGTGAAGGTCAGGTCGTGGCCCTTGAAGTCGCGCTGCAGGACGCGCACGGGGACGCCGTCGCCGCCAGGGTCGAAGGCGAGCGCCTCGGGGCGGACCGACAGCATGACCTGCCCGCGGGCGGCCCGCGCGAGCAGGACGTCGCCGAGGCCGGTGCGCGCGCGGGCGCCGTGCGCTTCGCCGCGCAGCAGGTTGGTGCGCCCCAGGAAGCTCGCCACGAAAGCGGTGCGCGGGCGCAGGTAGATCGCTTCGGGTTCGCCCACCTGCTCGAGGTGGCCCGAGCGCATGACCGCGAGGCGGTCGGCGAAGGTCAGCGCTTCCTCCTGGTCGTGGGTGACGAGCACGGCGGTGGTGCCGGTGCGCTTGAGGATGGCGCGGACCTCGTCGCGGGTGCTGCCGCGCAGCGCGGCGTCGAGGTTGCTGAAGGGTTCGTCCAGGAGCAGGACCGCGGGCGCGGGCGCCAGGGCGCGGGCCAGCGCCACCCGTTGCTGCTGGCCTCCCGAGAGCTGGTGCGGGAAGCGGCCGGCGAAGATCGTCAGGCCGACCAGGTCGAGGACCTCCGCGGCGCGCGCCTCGCGCTCGGCGCGGTTGCCGTCGCGCAGCCCGAAGGCGACGTTGTGCAGGACGTTCAGGTGGGGGAAGAGCGCGTAGTCCTGGAAGACGAAGCCGATGCGGCGGCGGTCCGGCGGCACCCACGCGGCCGGTCCCGCGACCTCGCGACCGGCGACGACCACGCGTCCGGCGTCGGGCGTCTCGAAGCCGGCGATCAGCCGCAGCAGCGTCGTCTTGCCACATCCCGAGGGGCCGAGCAGGCACAGGATCTCGCCGTCGCGGACGTCGAGCGACAGGTCGTCGACGGCCAGGTGGCCGGGGCTCCGGTAGCGCTTGGTGAGGCCCTCGAGGGCCACGACGGGGGAGGTGGACGCGGTGTCCATGCGACCCGGAGTCTACCCATGAATCCCGACCGTTCGTGTCGGCATCGAACGGCAGGCACCGGCGGTGCCGTACCGTGCAGCATGGAGGCTGGCTTCCGCTTCGACGCCGCGACCTGGCGCGTGCAGGACCTCGAGCGCTCGCTCGCCTTCTACGCGCGGCTCGGGTTCCGGGCCCGGCTGACCGCGGCGACGGGGCCGACCTGGTCCCGAGCGGCGACCCGCGCCCGGACGCACCCGCGCTGCTGCGCCTGGTCGCCGACGCGGTCGCCCCGATCGCCCCCGGACGCGGCGCGTACCACGTCGCGCTGCGCGTGTCCGAGCGCCGCGACCTCGCGGCGGCGCTCTTCCGGCTCGCCGCCGACCGCACGCCCATCGAGGGCTTCGCCGATCACCTCGTCAGCGAGGCGATCTACCTCCCCGACCCCGACGGCAACGGCATCGAGCACCCGGGCGCGTCGGGCGTGTGGGACGCGCTCGGCGAGGCGCTGGCCGGGCCGCTGGACGATCGTGAGCAGGTGGCGGTGTGCGAGCTGGATTTCGACGCGCAGGCCAGGCTGCGAGC
>JARGGE010000475.1 GCA_029210865.1 Trueperaceae bacterium | reverse complement strand
TGGGCGGCGACACGCGAGACCGCCGCGTCGATCGCGTCGCTGTGGAGGGCCGCCGTCTCGTCGATCCCGTCGATCGACACGGCGTCGCCGGCGAGGTCCGGGCGCAGCCGCACGTCGTGGGCCGCCAGCGCGGCGAGCACGGCGGCCTCGTCGTCGAGCTCGACCGGCTCGTTCGTCGCCACGAGCGTCGCCGCGCGGTACAGCAGCCCCGAGGAGACGAAGGGGATGCCCAGCGCCGCCGCCACCCGCTTGGCCACGCTCGACTTGCCGGAGGCGGCCGGGCCGTCGAAGGTGACGACGCCCAACGCCGCGGCGCCGTCGCCGGTCACGCCGCCTCCACGCCGACGCCCCACGCGGCCAGGTCGTCGAAGAAGGCCGGGTAGGTCTTGGCCACGCACGCCGGACCGCGCACGCGCACGCCGGGCCAGCGCGCGCCCGCGAGGGCGAAGGCCATCGCCATGCGGTGGTCGCCGTAGGTCTCGACCTCCACCGACGGCGGCGGCGCCGTGGGGGGCACGATCGTGAGCTCGTCGACGCCCTCGTCGACGCTGGCGCCGAACTTGCGCAGCTCGACGGCGAGGGCGTGGAGGCGGTCGGTCTCCTTGATCCGAAGGTTGCCGACGTTGACGATGCGCACGGGCTCACCCGCCGCGAGCGCCACCACGGCCAGGGTCTGTGCCTGATCGGGCAGGTCGTTGAGGTCGAAGGTCCCGCCGCGCAGCCGTCCCCCGGCGGGTGCGACGAGCTCGGACGCCTCGGCCGACCAGCGCACCGTGCACCCCATGCGCTCGAGGACGTCGAGGAGGCCCTTGTCCCCCTGGACGGCGTCGCGGCCGACGTTGGCGACGCGCACCCGTCCCCCCGCCAGCGCGGCGGCCCCCCAGGCGTAGCCGGCCGCCATCGCGTCGCCCTCGACGGCGAAGGCTCGGCCCCGGTAGGGCGCGGGGACGACACGGAAGCGGCGGTAGCCCTCGCGCTCGACCTCGACGCCGAAGGCCCGCATGACGTGCAGGGTGAGATCGACGAAGGGGCGCGATTGCAGCGTCCCGTCGACCGCCACCTCGATGGGTCCGTCGGCGTACGGCGCCGCGAGCAGGAGTCCGGACAGGAACTGCGACGAGCGCTCGCCGGCGACGCGCGTCGTACCCCCCGGAAGGCCGGTGGCCGCGACGGTCACTGGCGGGAAGCGGTCGTCGCCGGCGGCGCTCGCGGCGACGCCAAGCCGCCGCAGGGCGGCCACGAGGTCGCCGATGGGGCGCTCGCGCATGCGCGCGACCCCATCGAGGACGAAGCGCCCGTGCCCGAGGGCGACCGCGGCCGTGAGGAAGCGCAGCGAGGTGCCGGACAGGGCGAGGTCGAGGTGGCCGCCGGCGCTCGGCCAGCGGCCGGCGACCCCGGCGACGTCGACCGTGGTGGGGTCGTCGTCGCGCGGGCGGACGTCGGCGCCGAGCGCCCCGAGGGCGCGGATCATGACGTCGGCGTCCTCGGCGACGAGCGCCCCGGTCAGGGTGGAGGTGCCGTCGGCGAGCGCCGCCGCCAACAGCGCCCGGTTCGTGATCGATTTCGACCCCGGCACGCGCGCGTTCGCGTCGAGCGGGCCGCGGGGGACGAGGAGGGTGCGCTCTGGGTAGGCGGGCATGACCGTCCCAGGGTAGCACCGCCGTATCCTCCGGCGATGGCCACCTCCCCGCTTCCCGACCGCCTCGCCGCCGTGGTGGCGGCGTTCCGCGCGGCGCCGCCGGCGCTCGCGCTCGACCTCCTCCTCGAACAGGCGCACCGCGTCCCCCCGCTGCCGGACGAGCTGCGCGCCCACCCCGACCGGCTCGAACGGGTCGCCGAGTGCCAGACGCCCTTCTTCCTCGCGACCGAGGTCGATGCGGACGGCCGCGTCCACCTGCACTTCGACGCCCCGGAAGAGGCGCCGACCACGCGCGGCTTCGCCGGCATCCTCTGGTCCGGCCTGGACGGCGCGACCGTCGACGAGGTGCTCTCGGTGCCGCTGGACGTGGCCGACGCCCTCGGGCTCTCGCGCGCGATCTCGCCGCTGCGCTTGCGCGGCATGTCGGCGATCCTCGCGCGGCTGCAACGGCAGGTGCGCGAGGCCGCGGGCCGGGAGGCCGCGGCGCCGTGAGGGCGCCGCCGGCCGACCCGCGCCGGCCCGGCGCCGCGGCGGGGCC
>JARGGE010000474.1 GCA_029210865.1 Trueperaceae bacterium | reverse complement strand
CTCGACGCCGCCGCACTCGCGGTCGGCGCCGACGGCGATCACCTCGACCGCGACGCGGCCGGAACGGGCGCGATCGAGCAGGTCGGCCATCACCCCGAGCGCGTCCTCGACCAACTTCGGGTCGAGGTCGGCGACCTTCGACGCGTCGCCGATGTCGGCCTTGCCGGCCGCGACGGCGACGTCGGTGGCGGTGAGGGTCGAGCCGCCGAAGACGAGCGCCTCCTCGGTCAAGCGGTACCCGACCGAGGTCGGTCCGACGCGGACGGGGTCGCGTTCGACGTGGGAGCCGCCGCCGAGGCCGATGCTGAAGACGTCGGGCATCCGGAAGTTGGTGCGCACGCCCCCCACCTCGACGGCGACGCTCGCCTCGCGCGGGAAACCGTGCTGCAGCGCGCCGACGTCGGCCGTGGTCCCGCCGACGTCGACGACGACCGCGTCCTTGATGCCCGACAGGAAGGCCGCCCCGCGCATGGAGTTCGTCGGGCCGCTGGCGAAGGTCAGGACCGGGAAGCGCTCGGCGTGATCGGCGCTCATCAGGGTGCCGTCGTTCTGCGTCAGGAAGAACGGGGCGGCCAAGCCAGCCTGCGCGAGCGCCTCGCGGAAGGCCTGGACGGTCGTGCGCGAGAGCGGCTGCAGGCAGGCGTTCATGATCGCGGCGTTCTCGCGTTCGAGCAGACCGATGCGGCCGATCTCGCTCGAGAGCGTGATCGCAGCGTCGGGGAGCACCTCGCGCAGCACGTCGGCGGCGCGCTGCTCCATGTCGGTGTTGACCGGGCTGAAGACCGACGAGACCGCGATCGTCGAGATCCCGAGCTCGGCGATCTGGTGCGCGATGCCGCGCAGCTCCTCGGGGTCGAGTGGGCTGATCTCGCGGCCGTCGAACTCGTGCCCTCCGTGGGCGAGGAAGTGGTGCCCGCCGATCACGGCGCGCAGGTCCTCGGGCCAATCGACCATCGGCGGCAGGCTGGCGGTCGCCGGCAACCCGAGCCGCACCGCGGCGGTGGGCGCGAGCCCTTTGCGCTGCACCACCGCGTTCGTGAAGTGGGTGGTGCCGATCATGACCACGTCCACGTCGGCGCGGTCGATCGCCGCTTGGTCGAGCACGCCGTTCAGCGCCGCCAGCACCCCGCTCATGACGTCCGCGGTGGTCGCGGTCTTGATCGCGTGCTCCACCGTGTGGTCGCGCATGAGCACCGCGTCCGTGTTCGTCCCGCCCACGTCGATGCCGATCCTGATCACGCTGCACGCTCCTCAACGCCGCGGCGCGCACGTGGCCGCCGCCGGAATGGAGCACCGTACGGAGGGCGGACCCGAGACGGGTACCCCGCGACGGAGCAGCGCGCTTGTCCCTCGGGGAGGAGGGGTCGTCAGCCCTGGGTCCACAGATGCAGGCGCGCGGCCACGTAGTACAGGAGCCGCCGGTCGCCTTCGAACGCGTCTTGGCCGAGCAGATCGCCGATGCGATCCATGCGGTAGCGCAGCGTCTTCGGGTGAACCCCCAAGGCGCTCGCCGCTTGCTTCAGCGAGGTCCCCGCGTCGAACCAGGCCGCGAGCGTCTCGACGAGCCTCGAGCGGTGGGCGCGGTCGGCGGCGACGAGCGGCGCGATCGCACCGCTCAGCAGGCCACGCACCTCCGGCGTGTGCTCGAGGAGCTCGAGCAGGGCGGCACCCGTCACGTCGGCGAAGGCCACGTGGCGGGTGCGCAAGCGCAAGCGACGCCGCAGGCGAAGCGCGAGGACCGCCTCGCGGTACGACGCCGACAGCTGCGTCCAGGCGGTCTTCTCACCGCCGACGCCGACCACCACGGGCACGAGGCGCAGCTCGCGGCGAGCGCGCGCCGCGACCTCGGTCGCCACCGTGCGGGCGGCGTCGAGCCCGGGGAGCAGCGCGACCGCGGCGTCCCCGAGCGGCACCACGGCACCGTGGGCGCTCACCCGTTGCGCCTCCTGCCGCAGAAGCAAGGAGACGGTGCCGCGCAACCGCTGGAAGTACGCCTCCCCTTCGCGCTCGTGCTGCAAGTAGAAGCGCTCGAAGTCGTCCACCGCCACCAGGACGACGACGCGCAAGCCGTCGAGGTCGAGGCCGAGCGCGCGGGCGCGGACGAGCACGGCGTGGGGGTCCTGGAAGCGGGCGTTCAGGACGTCGTCGACGAGCGCCTGACGCGCCGCGGTGACGCC
>JARGGE010000473.1 GCA_029210865.1 Trueperaceae bacterium | reverse complement strand
TTCTGACCTGGACCTCGAACGTGCCCGTGACGATGAAGGCCCGGGTTCGTTGGGCCGGGGGAAAGGACCGGAGTTTCGAGCCCTCTCCCGAGACCCGGCTCGAACATCGTCTCGACATCGACGACGCGGGCTTCGATGTCACCCTGCGGACCCTCGCCGAGACGGACCCCGCCTGACCCACGGGCCGCCCGACCGCTCGGCCGAGCGATGGCATACTGCCGCATGCCCACGCCCCGCGTCCCCGCCACCGCCGGCCCCACACCGAGCTCGCCACCGCCCACCCACCCCGCGAGCCGGCACGTGGCGCGCGACGACGAGGGCCGCCGCGCGCTGCGGGCCCGGCTCGAGGCGGACCTGCGCGCCCGCCTCGACGGCGAGGTGCGCTTCGACCCCGTGGCGCGGGTCCTCTACGCCACCGACGCGAGCCCGTACGAGATCGCGCCGCACGGCGTCGTCTTCCCGCGCCACGTCGCCGACGTGCGCGCGACGCTCGAGGTCGCCCGCGCCCACGCGGTCCCGCTGCTCCTGCGCGGGGGCGGGACCAGCCTGGCAGGCCAGACGGTGGCCGAGGCGATCGTCGTCGACGTCTCGCGCCACCTCACCCAGATCCTCGAGGTCGACCCGGTCGCGCGGACGGCGCGGGTGGAGCCCGGCGTCGTCCGCGACCAGCTCAACGCCGCGCTCGAACCGCACGGCCTGCAGTTCACGCCCGACGTCTCGACCACCGACCGCGCCAACGTGGGCGGGATGGTGGCGAACGACTCCGCCGGCACCCGCTCGATCAAGTACGGCAAGACCGTCGACCAGGTCGTCGCCATGACCGTGCTGCTCGCCGACGGCACCGTCACCGAGCTGCGCGCGCTCGACGCGGCCGAGCTCGCCGCCAAACGCGCCCAGGACGACCTCGAGGGGGAGGTGGTGCGCACGGTCGAGCGTCTCGTGCGCGACCACGCGGACGAGATCGTCGCACGCACCCCCAAGGTCATGCGCCGCGTCGGCGGCTACCACCTCGACGAGCTGCTCCCCGGCCGGCCCTTCAACCTCGCGAAGCTCGTCTGCGGCAGCGAGGGCACGCTGGCGGCGATCCTCGACGTGACCCTCGCGCTGCATCCGGTGCCGCGCCACCGGGTGCTGGCGCTGCTCCACTTCGCCACGCTGGAGGCCGGTCTCGAGGCCGTGCCCGCGATCGTCCGCCACGGGCCGTCGGCGGTCGAGCTGATGGACCGCGACCTGTTCGAGCTCGCCAAGGTCAACCCCGCGCTCGCCCGCGACGTCGGCTGGGTGCAGGGCGACCCGGCCGTCGTGCTGTCGGTCGAGTTCGACGCGACCGGCGACGACGCGGAGGCGCGTGCGGCGCTGCAGGCCCACCTCGCGGCCCTCGCCGACGACCCCGAGGTGGCGTCGCGGGCCTACGCGACCCATCTGGCGGTCACCGCTGCGGAGCAGCGCGAGGTGCTCGCCTTCCGGCGGAAAGGGCTCGGCGTCTACGCCACGGTCGAGGGGCGCGCCAAGCCGGTGCCCTTCATCGAGGACGCGGCGATCCCGATCGAGCACCTCGCGGCGTACGTGCCGCAGGTGCTCGAGGTGTGCCGCCGCCACGGCGCGCCGGCGGTGCTGTACGGCCACGCCTCGGTCGGCGTGCTGCACGTCCGACCGCTGCTCGACCTCAAGACCGAGGCCGGCGTCGCGGCCTACCGCGCGATCGCCGACGAGGTCTTCGCGCTCGTGCGCCGGTACGGCGGCTCCTGGTCGGGCGAGCACGGCGACGGCCTCATCCGCTCCGAGAAGAACCGCGAGCTGTTCGGCGACGTCCTCTACGAGGCCTTCCGCGAGGTCAAGCGCGCCTTCGACCCCACCGGCGTCTGGAACCCGGGGAAGATCGTCGACGCCCCATCGATGACCGAGCACCTGCGCTACGGCGCCGACTACCCCGACGTGGTGCGGCCGACCGTGTTCGACTTCGGGGCCGAGGGCTTCCTGGGCGCGGTGGAGGCCTGCACCGGCGTGGGGGCGTGCCGCAAGGAGGGCGTCGGCACCATGTGCCCCTCGTACATGGCGACGCGCGACGAGGAGCACTCGACCCGCGGGCGCGCGAACGTGCTGCGCGAGGCGCTCACGGGCGGGCTGCCCGGCGGTGTCACCAGCCCCGAGGTGCACGACGCGCTCGACCTCTGCCTCGAGTGCAAGGCCTGCAAGGCCGAGTGCC
>JARGGE010000472.1 GCA_029210865.1 Trueperaceae bacterium | reverse complement strand
GATCGGCGTCTTCACCTTCGGCGACCACGGCCCCGACCCCGTGACGGGCCTCGCCCCCAGCCCGGCGGAGCGCATGCGCCAGGTCGTCGACGAGGCGGTGCTGGCCGAGCAGGTGGGGCTCGACGTCTTCGGCGTCGGCGAGCACCACCGCGGCGACTTCATCCTCAGCGCGCCCGAGGTGGTCCTCGCGGCGATCGCTGCGCGCACCGAACGGATCCGCCTCACCAGCGCCGTCACGGTGCTCAGCTCGGACGACCCCGTGCGCGTCTTCCAGCGCTTCGCGACGCTCGACCTGCTCTCGAGCGGGCGCGCCGAGGTCCTCGCCGGGCGCGGCTCGTTCGTCGAGTCCTTCCCGCTCTTCGGCTACGACCTGGGCGACTACGAGCGGCTGTTCACGGAGAAGCTCGAGCTGCTGCTCGCGCTGCGCGCCTCGACGAGGGTGACGTGGCGCGGCACCACCCGGGCGCCGCTCGACGGCCAGGAGGTGCACCCGCGGCCGCTCCAAGAGCTGCTGCCCGTGTGGGTAGGGGTGGGCGGCACGCCCGAGTCGGCGTGGCGCGCGGGCAGCCTCGGGCTGCCGATGGCGCTCGCGATCATCGGCGGCCTCCCGGAGCGCTTCGCCCCCTTCGCCCGGATCCACCGCGAGGCGCTGGGCGCGGCCGGGCACCGCCCGCAGGCGCTCGCGGTCACCGGGCATGCCTTCGTGGCCGACGACGCGCGCCGCGCCGCCGACGTCGCGTTCCCGCCCTACGCGGCGGTCATGAGCCGGATCGGCCGCGAGCGCGGCTGGGGGCCGATGACGCGGCCGCAGTTCGAGGCGATGCGCGAGCCGCGCGGCTCGCTCTTCGTCGGCGACCCCGACCAGGTGGTCGAGAAGCTCGTCGCCCACCACGCGCTCTTCGAGCACCAGCGGGCGCTCTTCC
This sequence comes from Trueperaceae bacterium, assembly GCA_029210865.1. Lineage (GTDB taxonomy): Bacteria > Deinococcota > Deinococci > Deinococcales > Trueperaceae > JAABTL01. Next base: position 1,289 of record JARGGE010000472.1, on the reverse strand, counting down.
AGATGGGGCTGGGGACGCTCCCCCACCGCGAGGTGCTGCGCTCGATCGAGCTGCTCGGCACCGAGGTGGCGCCGCGGGTGCGGCGGGCGGTCGCGGAGCGCGCCGCAGGCGCCGGCGCGGCGGGGTGAGGCGACGCAGCGCGCCGGCCCGCACCTGACACCGTGAGCCTCGGGGTGGATGATCGGATGTGATAAGATGAGCCCATGCGCGAACCGACCCTCGACGACGTCCTCGAGTCCGCGGCCCGCCTCCAGGAGGTGGTGCCGGACGCCGTCCTGGTCGGCGGTTCGGCGGCCGCGTGGCACGCCGGGCACCGGGTCAGCTTCGACCACGACCACGTCCTCGCCGACCTGCGCGACCGCTTCGACCTCGTCCTCGACGCCATCGAGCGGACCGACGGCTGGGTGACCAACCGGGTCGTCCCCGGCAAGATCATCCTGGGCGAGCTCGGCGACATCGAGGCCGGGGTCCGGCAGATGATCCGGCGCCGCCCGCTCGAGGTGACCGAGGTCGCGCTGCCATCGGGTCGGCGCGTGCGCGTCCCGACGCTCGACGAGATCCTGCGCGTCAAGGCCTTCCTGATCGTGCGACGCAACCAGACGCGCGACTACCTGGACGTCGCCGCGCTCGCGGATCGCGCCGGTCTCGACCGCGCAGCGGCCGTGCTCGCCCGGATGGACGCGTACTACGCCGACCAGCACGGTGCGGGCGACGGCGTCGCGAGCCAGGTCGCGCGGCAGCTCGCGGAGCCGCGGCCCGCGGACGCGCGCACCACCCGCGAGCTCGCTCGCTACAAGCGCCTCGACGCTCGCTGGCACGACTGGAAGGCGGTGGTCGCCACGTGTGCGGCCGTCGCCGAGCGGATGGTGGCCCCGTCGGAGGGCACCCCGTGACGCTGCGCTTCCGCCACCTCGACGTCAGGCCCGAGGCCCCCGTCGTGGACTGGCCGACCGAAGGCGTCCTGGCCGCCCTCGAGCGCGGCGGCCTGAGCGACTGGCGGCGGATCGCGGAGGTCGTCCGGGCCGACCCGTGGGGACCGGTCGCGCGGCGGCTCGAGGACGCGCTGGCCGCGAGCCGTCCGTACGGCGCGGCGCCGCTGATGGAGCGAGTCCTCGCCCACGCGCGCCGCGACGCCGAGGCGCGGGAGCGCGCCGAGGTCGCCCGCCGGGTGCAGACGCTGCTCGACGCGTCCGGGATGACGCGCGGGGCGTTCGCCGAGGCGATCGGCACCTCTGCCTCGCGGCTCTCGACCTACCTGAGCGGCAAGGTAGCGCCGTCCTCGACGCTCC
>JARGGE010000471.1 GCA_029210865.1 Trueperaceae bacterium | reverse complement strand
ACCCCGCTCGCCCCGAGATCGGCGCGGTCCGCTGGGAGATGGACCCCGACGGAGACTTCCGCACGAACCTGCGTGGTCGTGACGAGATCCGGGTCTTCACCTGCGGGCTCGTCATTCGGGGCTTCGACATCGACGAGGGCCTGCCCATGGACCTGGGCAAGGCGGTCGCCGACGCGCCCGAGCTCGACGCCACGCCCATTGGAGGCGCGCCATGACCGTGATCCTCATCAACCGGAGCGGGCGCTGCCTGGCGCTCAACCTGCCGCACCGTTTCGTGTGCACCGAAGACGCGTGCATGTGCGTACCGCCGCGAGACCCGCGGGGCCGTGCCGTGTGCCGGTCCATCACGCTGCCCGCAGGGCACGCCACCACGGCGCTGCCCGAGGCCGTGCTCGCCGCGCCCGAGGTCCTCGCCGCCGCCCGCCGCGGAGACCTCGAGGTGCACAAGAAGGAACCCAAGCCCCCGGCTGAGCCCGCGCGCTCGCCGAAGTCCGGGTCCCGCGACAAGCGGGCCCGCCGCAAGCGAGGAGAAAGCCGATGAGCGGTCAGCTGCTGTCGTCCAAGGTCGTCGTCGTCGAGGAGGAGCCGCGGGTCCGCGGCATCCCGGCCGTGCCCACGTCCATCGCCGGCGCCGTCGGCGTCACCGAGCGAGGCCCCATCGGAGAGCCCGTGCTCTGCTCGTCCTTCGAGGAGTTCGAGGGGCGCTTCGGTGGGTTCACCGCCGACTCGGACCTGGCGCTCGCCGCCATGGGCTTCTTCGAGAACGGCGGCACCCAGCTCTGGGTGGTCCGCACCGTTCACTACGGCGACGTGCAGGATCCGGCGACCCACACGGCCCTGCGCGGCTGGGCCTGGCTCACCGCTGGGGCCGCCGACCCGACGCCGGCTGAGATGCTCGGCGCGCCCGTGCAGCGCGTGTTCGTCCAGAACGGCGACACGCTCGTGCTCTCGGTCGACGGCGGTCCGCCGGCGACGGCCACGGTCGTCGCGACCCAGGCCGAGCTCGTGAGCGCCGGCGTGTTCCCGACCGGGTTCGCCGGCGGCGAGGTGCTCGAAGTCCGCGTCATGGGCATGGACCAGACCATCACCTTCGACGCCGCCGACCAGAGCGTGGAGCAGGTCGCCGCCCGCATGAACGAGCAGCTGCAGCTGGTGAGCGTCACCGTGGACGCGGGCCAGCTCCGCGTGCGGACCGACCTCGGGGGGACGGACATCCGCCTCGAGGTGGTCGGCGGCGACGCCAACGCCGCGCTCGTCTTCCCGGCGGGCGAGGTGGCAGGGGCCGGCAACGTCGCCATGTCGGCCGAGGTCGGCCTCGACGAGATCGCGGCCATCGTCGCCGCCGACGTCCCGGGCGTGGTCGCCGAGGAGGTCGAGGGGGCGCTGCGTCTGTGGACCGTCTCCACGGGCGGCGCGGCGTCCATCCAGGTGGATCCGACCTCGACGCTCGACGACCAGCTGGGCCTCGACAACGACCCGCACCTCGGCGCCGAGGGAGGCGCCGCCAACGCGCTGCGTGTGGAGGGCAAGCACCCGGGCGCCATCGCGAACCGCCTCGAGGTGGAGGTCCGACCGCCCACCGGAGGCGATGCCGGCTTCTTCGACCTCGCCGTCATCGAGGACGGCGTGTACCGGGAGCTCTTCGCCAACGTCACCATGACCCCCAGTGACGCACGCCACGTCGAAGCGGTGGTCAACGCCACCCGCGGCGGCTCCGCGCTTGTCCGCGTGACGGACCAGGCGGTCCCGGGCGCGCCCATGCTGGGTTTGCAGACCGTCGGCTTGATCGGCGGCGACGACGGGCTTGGTGGACTCGCCGACAACGACTTCATCGGCTCCGAGGTCGGCAAGACCGGCCTGCGCGCGCTGGACACGGTGCAGGACCTGAGCCTGCTCCTCGTCCCCGGCCGCGCCACCTCGGCCACGCACAACGCGATGATCAGCTACTGCGAGGTGGCGCGCGACGGCAGCGTGTTCGCCGTGCTCGACCCGCCCGAGAACCAGGGTGCCACCGACATCGTCACCTACGTGACCGCGACCGCAGCGCTGCTGAACCTCTCGGAGTTCGCCGCCATCTACTGGCCGCGGGTGAAGGTGCTCAACCCCGCAAAGAGCGTCTTCGGAGCCGCCGAGCAGATCGTGGCGCCGCCCTCGGGCATCGTCGCCGGCGTCTATGCCCGCACCGACGGCGCGACGCCGGGCGGTGTCTACGACCCGCCGGCGGGCATCGACAAGGG
>JARGGE010000470.1 GCA_029210865.1 Trueperaceae bacterium | reverse complement strand
GCCGCGGTGTCGCAGGCCGTCCCCACGAAGCCCGTCGCCGAGCTCGCGGAGCCGGAGGCGAGTCACGCGGAGCCAGAGGTCAGCCATACGGAGTCGGAGGTCAGTCATTCGGAGTCGGAGGTCAGCCAAACGGGGCCGGAGCCAGAGGCCGATGATTGGGCGCGGGCGCCGGAGGCACCGCGACGGCGACCGCGTCTCGAGTTCCCCGACGAGTTCTGAGCGCGGGCTCCGGGCGCGCCGGGGCTTCGGCTCGCCTCGGGTGCCCGCAGGGCGGCCGCGCCTGCGGCCGATTCGGCGCCGACGCTTACGGAGCCGACCGGTGGGTGGCGGTACGCTTCGCGGCATGACTCCTTCCCGACCCCCCAGTGGCCGCGTCGCGCTCGTGACCGGCGCCAGCTCCGGCATCGGCCGCGTCACGGCGCGCGACCTCGCCGCCCGCGGCGACACCGTCGTCATGGTCTCGCGCGGTGGTGGCCGTGGCGCCGCCGTCGCCGAAGAGGTGCGGGCCGAGACCGGTGGCGACGTTCACTACCTCGCCGCCGACCTCGGCCGGCTCGCCGACCAGCGCGCGCTGGTCGAGGCCTTCCGCCAGCGCTTCGACCGCCTCGACGCGCTCGTTCTGAACGCCGGGGCGTACTTCGCGGCCCGCGAAGAGACGAGCGATGGCATCGAGGCCACGTGGGCGCTGAACCACCTGGGCGCCTTCACGCCGGCGCTGCTCCTCGCCGACCTGCTGGTGGCGTCGGCGCCGGCCCGCGTCGTCATCACGTCCTCGGACGCCGCGCTGATGGCGCGCTTCCGCTGGGACGACCTCGAGTACCGCGAGCGCTACCAGGGTTGGGGGGCGTACGCTCAATCGAAGCTCGCCAACCAGGTGGTCGTGCGCGAGCTCGGCCGGCGGTTCGCCGGGACCGGGGTCGCGGCCCACGCCTTCCACCCGGGCTTCGTGGCAACGGGGTTCGGGGGTGGCGATGGGTTCATGGCGCGCCTGATCGGCGTGGCGCAGCGGTTCTTCGCGCGCACGCCCGAGCGTGGCGCCGACACGATGACCTGGCTGGCCACCGCCGACGAGGCGCTCGCGACGACCGGCGGCTACTGGGCCGACCGCACCGCGAAGCCGCACGCCCGGGGCGCTCGCGGCGACGAGGTCGGTCCACAGCTGTGGGAGCGCTCGCTCGAGCAGGCGCGGGTGACGCCCGCGGAGCGGGCGGCGTTCGATCGGGTGGCAACGGCCGCGGCGTAGCGCGGCGCGGCGCTGTGCCCGCCGCGCCCATCATCACGATCAGACCAGGACGTCGCGCCGTGCATCAACCTTGCACGTCGCGCCGTGCATCAACCTTGCACGTCGGCCCAACCGAGCAGCGCGAGCAGCTGGCCGTGCAGGTGGCCGTTCGTCGCCACCATGCCCGCGTCGCCCCAGCGGTAGGGCGCCCCGCGCTCGTTCGTGACCGTGCCGCCGGCCTCCTGGATGAAGAGCGCGCCGGCGGCCACGTCCCAGGGCTTGAGGTCGAGCTCCCAGAAACCGTCGAAGCGACCGCAGGCGACCTGAGCCAGGTCGAGCGCCGCAGCGCCGGGGCGGCGCACCGCGCGGGCGCGCGGGACGACCCGGGCGAAGGCCTCGAGGTTGCGCGCGATGGCCGGTCCGCCGTAGGCGAAGCCGGTCGCCAGCATCGCCTCGCCGAGCGAGCGGGTGGCGCTGACGCGGATCGGCGCGCCGTCGAGGGTCGCCCCGTGGCCGCGGCGGGCCGCGAAGCGCTCGCCGCGGGCGGTGTCGAGCACCACCCCGAGCTCGACGACGCCGTCGACCTCGAGCGCGATCGAGGTCGCGTACACCGGGACGCCGTGGGCGTAGTTCACGGTGCCGTCGAGCGGGTCGACGATCCAGCGGTGGCGGACGTCCCCGGCCGAGCTCCCCGCCTCCTCGCCCCAGACCACGTGGTCGGGGAAGGCGGCGGCGATCTCGTGGCGGATCGCCTCCTCGGCGAGGCGGTCGACCTCGGTGACGAGGTCGGTCGCGGTCGACTTGGTGGTGACGTCGTGGACGGCGCCCGCGTGGCCACGGTGGACCCGGGCGGCGGCGTCCGCGGCGCGGTGGGCGACGTCGAACGCTTCGGCGACGAGCGCGGGGTCGGTCATGCCTCGACGGTACCGCGGCGCGGCGGCGGACCGGCGCGATCGAGGTCGCGGTCGACCGGATCGAGGATGAGCCGGGCGTGGCGGTCGTAGGTGAGCCATTC
>JARGGE010000046.1 GCA_029210865.1 Trueperaceae bacterium | reverse complement strand
GGGGATCTCCAACGTCAACTGCCCATGCTCGCTCTTCAGGGTCTTCAGGGAGTGACCGTTGCGCACGTTGCGCCGCGGAGCGCTCTCTGGGACGCCCTGTGGCGCCTGCGCGGGGCACACCGTGGGCTCCTCGCGCAGGTGGTGCGAGAGCTCCGCGTCGAGGGCGCGCTCCAATACCGCCTTGGTCAGCTGCCTGATCAGGCCGTCCTTACCGAGAATCTGCTCGGGCGTGCGGAACTCCCGGAGGAGGTCGTCGATGACGCGCTTGTCGATGCTCAAGATGGGGCTCCAGTCTCGTGGGAAGCGACAACCGGATCAGACCACACACAAAGAAATCGACGGGCCCGCTCAGTTGGCGCTCGCGTACCCCGAGCGCATCAACCCCCACCTCGAGCCATGACCGAACCCCATACACAGACAACTTGACGCTGATGAACCCAACGGGTTGACACAGGGTGTCTCACGCGCTCGTGGCTGCGGATGGCCTCGGCGATCTGGAAGCCGACCTTGCGCACCGGGTTCATCGACGTGCCCGGCTCCTGGAAGATCATCGAGATGCGGCGCCCGCGCAACTGCCGCATCTCCTCGCGCGACATCGCCAGCAGGTCGCGCCCCTCGAAGCGGATCGCTCCGTCGACGATCTTCCCCGGCGCATCGACGAGCCGCAACACCGACAGCGACGTCACCGACTTGCCCGAACCGCTCTCGCCGACGATGCCGACGATCTCACCCTTCTCGACGGTGAAGCTCACGCCGTCGACGGCCTTGGTGACGCCGCGGCGACCGAAGAAGTGGGCCTTGAGGTTCTCGACCTCGAGCAGCGCCACGGTCATCCCCTCCCCTTCAGGCGCGGGTCGAGCGCGTCGCGCAAGCCGTCACCGAGTACGTTGAAGCCGAAGACGACCAGCATCAAGGCGAGCCCCGGGAAGATCGTCATGTGCGGCGCGAGCCGCCCCCACGTGAGGCTGAGCTGGAGCATCGCCCCCCACTCGGCCGTGGGCGGCGGCACCCCGAGCCCGATGAAGCTGAGGCCGGCGGCGGTCATGATCGCGCCGGGGATGAGCAGGCTGATCTGCACGATGATCGGCGCGACGATGTTCGGGAAGACGTAGCGCGACAGGATCGCGACGTCGGACTCGCCGCCGGCGACGGCGGCCTCGACGTACGTCTGCTCCTGCGCCGACAGCGCCAGCCCGTGCGCGAGGCGGGCGGCCTGCGGGATCTGGTAGATCGCGATGGCCAGGATGACGTTCTCGACCCCGCGCTCCAGGATGGCGATGATCGTCAAGGCGATGACGATGCCGGGGAAGGCGAGCAGCACGTCCATCAGGCGCATGATCGGGGCGCGCGTCCAGCGGTACCAGGCGGCGACGATGCCGAGCAGCACGCCGACGAAAGCGGCCAGACCGACCGAGGTCATCGAGACGTAGAGCGAGACCCGGGCGCCGAAGATGATGCGGCTGAGGATGTCGCGGCTGTTGTTGTCGGCGCCGAGCGGGAACTCGGCGTTCGGCGGCACGAGCGACTTGCGCACCGAGACGCGGTTGGGGTCCTTGGGGGCGAGCTGCTCCGCGAACAGGCCGGTGACCACGGACAGGAGCATGATGACCGCCCCGATCGCGGCCAGCTTGTGGTCGCGGGCGAACGCCAGGATCGTCTTGAGGAGCTTGCGCAGCATCAGCGGGACCCCCTCACCGGTGCCGGATCCTCGGGTCGAGGAAGGCGTAGCGCACGTCGACGATCAGGTTGACGAGCACGAAGGAGGTGGCGAACACGAGCAGCAGCCCCTGCACCAACGGGATGTCGCGCTGCGCGACGCTCAGGATCAGGAGCCGCCCGAGCCCGGGCCACGCGAACACCTCCTCGGTGATGACGGCACCGCCGACCATGTAGCCGAAACGCAAGCCCACCACGATCGTGACGGGCAGGAGCGCGTTGCGCAGCGAGTGCATGAACAGCACCAGGCGCTCGCGCACGCCCTTGGCGCGCGCGGTGCGCACGTAGTCCTGCTGGATGGTCTCGAGCAGCGAGGAGCGGGTCATGCGCGTGATGAAGGCGATCGAGAAGACTGATAGGGTGATCGTCGGCATCACGAAGTGCTTCCACGTCCCGTACCCGGCGGCGGGCAACCAGCCGAGCTCGACCGCGAAGAGCTGCATGAGCAAGAGGCCCAGCCAGAAGACGGGGATCGAGATCCCGAGCAGCGCGGCCACGGTCACCAGGTGCTCAGGCCAGCGCCCCCGGAAGAGCGCCGAGATCACCCCCATCGCGATGCCGACCACGGTCGCCACGGTGATCGCGGCGAGGGCGAGGCTGAAGGTGTTCCAGTAGCGGCTGGCGATCTCGGTGGCGACCGGGCGTCGCGAGGAGAACGACGTCCCGAGGTCGCCGCGCGCCGGCCGGCGAGGTAGGCGCCGTACTGGACGATCGCGGGGCGGTCGAGGCCGAGGTCGCGCCGGATCTGCTCGACCCGCTCGATGGGCGCCTCGTCGCCCGCGATGATGCGGGCCGCGTCGCCCGGGATCAGCCGGAACGCGAAGAAGACGAGCGTGATGACCAGGAACAAGATGGGGATCCCGATGAGGATCCGTCCGAAGACGTAGCGGACCAAGGGCGCCTCCCGGCGTCGGGGCCGTGGGATAGGGACGGGCGTTCGGCCCCGTCGGGGCGCCGCGGCGCTCGCGGCGCGGAGGGTGGAGGCGCGCCGGAGGGGGGTGATATCTCCTCCGGCGCGGGCGCTCAGACGGTGGTTACGGGTTCTTCCAGGCGTACTTGCCGGGCCAGTTGCTGAAGGCGGGCTCGAAGTAGATGCCTTCGACCGCGGAGCTGGCCGCCAGGAACTCGACCGAGTTGAAGAGCTGCAGGATGGGCGCGTCCTGGAACACGATCGGGATGATCTGGGCGTAGATCGCGTTGCGCTCCTCGAGCGTCGCGGCCTGGCGCGACAGGTCGCTCAGCGCGTCGACCTCGGGGTTGCCGTAGTAGGCGCGGTTGTAGAGGGCCGGCGCGGCGGAGTCGGTGCGGTAGGTGGTGGACACGACGTACTCGGCGTCGCCGGTGACGACCTCGAAGGTCAGGTCCGCCATGTTGTAGGTCGACTCCTCCTTGGGCACGGTCACCGCGGGCACGAACGAGGCGGACTCGAAGACCTGCAGGTCGACCTCGACCCCGACGTCGGCGAGCATGCCCTGTACCAGCTCGGCGATCTCGTAATCACCGGTGACCGAACCGCGGCGCGTGTAGAGGGAGACCACCAGGCGCTCGCCGTCCTTGACGCGCACGCCGTCCGGCCCCATGGTCCAGCCGGCCTCCTCGAGCAGCGCTTCCGCGCCCTCGGGGTCGTAGTCCCAGACGCCACCGGGGCTGAAGCCGTTGACCTGCGGCGACATGTACGGGGTCTCGGCCACCTCGGCACCGACGCCCAGGAACACGGCGCGGATGATGCCCTCCTTGTCGACCGCGTGGTTGATGGCGCGGCGGACGAGGACGTCGTCGGTCGGGGCCTTGAAGTTGTTGAGGGTGATGTAGTACTGGCGCATCCCGAGCGCGCTGCGGATCGTGAAGCGCGAATCGCTCTTGAGGCGCTCGGTGACGGGGACCGGGAGGCCGAGCGCCAGGTCGACCTCGCCCGACTCGAGCAGCGCGGAGCGGGTGTTGGGGTCGGTGATGACGCGGAAGACGACCGCGTCGAGGTAGGGCAGGCCCTCCTGCCAGTAGTTCGGGTTCTTGACGAGGCGCAGCGTGTCGTTGGGCAGGAACTCCTCGACCATGAACGCGCCGGTGCCGACCGCGTTCGACTTGACGCCGTCGGGGCCGACCTCGCGCGCCCACGTGGGGGAGTACATCGACCAGGTCTTGGCCGACAGCACGGGGACGATGTGGGGCGCCGGGTCGGTGAGGTGCACGCGCACCGTCAACGGATCGACGACCTCGATCGAATCCCACGGGATCGAGTTCCAAGTGGGGAGCTGCAGCTCGATCTTGCGCTCGAGGTTGTACTTCACGGCCTCCGCGTCGAACGGCGTGCCGTCGTGGAAGGTGACGCCCGGCTGCAGCGTGAAGGTGTAGGTCAGACCGTCGTCGCTGACCTCGAAGCCCGTCGCGAGGAGACCGACGAGCTCGCCGTCGGCGTTCCGGTCGAACAGGGTCTCGTAGACGTAGTGAACGGACTCCGAGAGCGAGCCCTGGTTGGTGGCCTGGATGCCGATGTGCGGCGACGTCGACGTGTAGGCGATCGTCCGCGTGCCCCCGTGGACGGGGGTGCCCTGGGCCGCCACGACGCCCCACGCCATCATGGCGAGGACGGCGATCCCGAGAAGCGTGCTCCGTAGCTAGACTGCGGTTCGTTGCATGCGGTCTTCCCCTCTCTCGATCTCTTCCTCGACCGGTCCGGCGGCGTGCGCGGGGCGCAGGGCACCGCCGGCCTCGGGCCGGCACCGGCGCACCGGGCCCACGCCGCTACCATAGTCGACAATCGACCTTGCAACAAGGTGCAGCCGCACGCGAGCGACAACACCGTCCAGTACGTACGGCGCGCGTCCCAGCTCGCATCATCTTGCGCCGCGGCGCATCGAATCAGGCGTCGCGGCGATGCTAGGCTGTCCCGCGCCCGGAGGAGTCGACCCATGAGCACCGTCACCGTCACCATCGCGAGCTACCTCGAGCCCGCTTTCGTGCGCCGCATCGAGGCCGTCGACCCGCGCGTGCACGTCCAGTACCACCCCGACCTGCTCGCGCCCCCGCGCTTCGCCGCCGACCACTCCGGTCGGCCGGACTTCCGCCGCACCGAGGAGCAGCAGACGCGCTTCCTCGACCTGCTGGCAGCCACCGCCGTGCTCTACGACGTCGACCGGCCGCTGGCGCCCCGGCTCCCCGAGCTCGCGCCGCGCCTGGAGTGGATCCAGTTCACGTCCTCCGGCGTCGGCCCGTTCGTGCGCAACGCCGGGCTCGACCGCGCCGGCATCCTGCTGACGAACGCCGCCGGGATCCACGCGGTACCGCTCGCGGAGCACGTCCTGCTGTCGCTGCTCTACTTCGTCAAGGGCGTCCCGGCGCGCCGCCGCGACCAGCACGCCCACGTCTGGGAGCGCACCGCCGGGCGCGAGCTGCGGGGCATGACCGTGCTCGTGGTCGGCTTGGGCGCGGTGGGCCAGGAGGTCGCGCGCACGTGCCGCGCGATCGGGTTGCGCGTGATCGGCATGCGCCGGCGCCCGGTGACCGACCCCGAGGCGCTCCACGTCGACGCCGCGGTCGCCCCCGACCAGCTCCACGCGGTGCTGCCCGAGGCCGACGCGGTCGTCCTCATCGCGCCGCACACGCCCGACACCGAGGGCATGATCGACGCCGCCGCGCTCGCGGTCATGAAGCCGGGCGCGATCCTGATCAACATCGCGCGCGGCGCGCTCGTCGAGGAACCCGCCCTGGTGGCGGCGCTGCGCTCGGGCCACCTCGGCGGCGCGGCGCTCGACGTCGCGGCCGTCGAGCCGCTGCCCGCCGACAGCCCGCTGTGGGACCTGCCGAACGTGCTCGTCACGGCACACTCGGCGAGCACCGTCGACGTCGAGAACGCGCGCCTCACCGACCTCTTCTGCGACAACCTGCGGCGCTTCCTCGACGGCGCACCGCTGCGCAACGTCCTCGCGCTCTGACGGGGTGGGGGCGCGGCCGGCCGGCGCCTCACCGCATCGCCTCGGCGGGCTCAGGTCGCGACGCGGCCGCCGTCGATCAGGAGCCCGACGCCGGTCGTGAACGTCGACTGCCCGCTCGCCAGGTAGAGCACGGTCCAGGCGACCTCCTCGGGAGTGCCCATGCGCCCCATCGGGGTCGCGGCGCGCCACCCGGCCTCGACGTGGCGCGGGTCGGCCGCGAGGTCGAGGTTGCGGCGGTTCATCTCGGTGTCGATGACGCCCGGGCAGATCGCGTTGACGCGCACGCCCCGAACCGCGTACTCGATCGCCAGCACGCGCGTCAACGACATGATCGCCCCCTTCGAGGAGGCGTACGAAACGTTGCCGCCCACGTTGGCGAAGGCGCTCACCGAGGCGTTGTTCACGATCGTGCCGCCACGCGCCTCGAGGTGCGGGAGCGCGTGCTTGCAGCCGAAGAAGGTGCCCTTGAGGTTGACGCCGATCACCCGGTCGAAGAGCGCCTCGTCGACGTCGACCGCGGGGTGACCGGCTGCTCGATCCCGGCGTTGTTGAACAGCGTATCGAGGCCGCCGAAGGCGGCGACGGTGCCCTCGACGAGCCGGCGCACGTCATCCTCGACGGACACGTCGGTCGTCGCCGCGTAGACCCGGTGGCCCTCGGCCCGCAGTTCCGCTTCGAACGCTCGCAGCGCACCGTCGTCGCGGTCGCCAAGACCCACCGCCGCGCCCTCGAGCGCGAAACGGCGCGCGGTCGCGCGGCCGATGCCGTGGGCCGCGCCGGTCACGAGCGCCACCCTGCCGTCCAACCAGCCCGTGCGGGCCATCACCGTCGTCATCGTGCACCTCCCCGGCCGCACGCTCGGGCGGCGGCCGAGCGCCAGGCTACGCCGCGGCGCCCCTCACCGCCCCCGCCACGCCACCACCAACCGCCCCTCGCCCCGCGGCGCCGACGCCACCACCGCCCAGGGACCGGGCGCGAGCGCGACCGGTCCCGACCGCACGGTGGCGCGGCCGATCGGCGCGTCGACCGGGAGCCGCAGCACCGCCGTGCGCGCCCCGTCGGGACCCACCACGTCGACCGAGATCGGCCCCTGGTCCACCCCCTCGACCGCCACCCACACCTCCAGCACGTGTGCCGACGGGGCCACGTCGGCGAGGAGCTGGTCGTCGCCGATGCCGGCGCGCAGCCCCACCTCGGCGGCGACGGCGAACCCGGCCGGCGGCAAGACGGTGGTCGGCGCCCCAAACCAGCGGGCGCCGGCCTCGGTCGCCACCAGCACGGTCGCGAGCGTGACCAGCACGGCGAGCCAGGCCCATGGACGAGCGCCCAGGCCGGCCGCCGCGCGCACCGCCGACCACGCGCCGCGCGGTCCGCCGAGCGCGCGCGCCGCGAGCCCGACCAGCAGCAGCGCGGCCGTCGCCGCCACGAGCGCCACGGCGACCGGCGCGGCGCCGCTGCGCTGCAGGAAGACGGTGACGTCGTCGCCGGGCGGCCGCCAGCCGGCGAGCGGCAGCACGACCCAGGGGAGCAGCGCGCCGACGACGATCGAGCCCCAGACGAGCGCGCCGAATCGAAGCAGCTTCGGGCGCGGGCGCCACAGCGCCGCCGTGGCGACCGTCGCGGCCCACGTCCAGGCGACGCCACCGACGCTCACCCATGCGCCGCGGGGGCCGCTCAGGTCGCCGGCGAGGCGCACCGCCGGACGCCCGAGCGCCCACGCGTCGAAGCCCACCACCGACGCCCCGACCATCCAGGCCGCCAGCGCCTGCCCGGCCTCGTGGGCGAGGGCGTAGGCCTGCACGGCGGACATCGCGAGCAGCAGGAGCACCAGGCCGTCCCGAAGGCGCGCCATCGCCCTCCCTTCGAGCGCTATCGTCGCACCCATGCCCCCTTCCGTCGGCGACCTCGCCACCCCTGCTTTGATCGTCGACCTCGACCGGGTCGAGGCCAACCTCCGTCGGGTGCAGGCGTACGCCGACGCCCAGGGCGTCGACCTGCGCCCGCACGTCAAGACCCACAAGACGCCGCGCTTCGCCCGCGCTCAGCTCGACGGCGGCGCCGTGGGGCTGTGCGTCGCCAAGCTCGGCGAGGCCGAGGCCTTCGCCGACGCCGGCTTCGACGACCTGGTCATGCCGCACACGGTCGCGACCGCCGACAAGGCGGCGCGCGCGGTGGCGCTCGCGCAGCGCGTCCGCTTCGCGATCGGCGTCGACCACCCGGCGCAAGTGGCCGTGCTCGCCGCCGCCGCCGAGGGCGCGGCGCGGCGCCTCGACGTGCGCCTGGAGGTCGACACCGGCGCCGGCCGCGGCGGCGCACCGGCGGAGGCGGTCGCCGACCTCGCGCGCCGCGTGCGGGACGCCGCCGGCCTCCGCCTGGCGGGCGTCTACACCTACGAGGGCTACACCTACGAGGCCCGCGACCGCGACGAGCTGGTCGCCCGCCACGACGCGGCGCAAGTCGCGCTGCTCGAGGTGGCGGCGACCGCGCGACCCTTCGCCGACGGCGCCTTCGCCGTCTCGGTGGGCAGCACCCCGAGCGCGCTCGCCGAGGTCCCGCTGCGCCCGGGCATCACCGAGACGCGGCCGGGCACCTACGTCTTCGACGACCTCACCCAGGCGCGCTGGGCCGGCGGCCTCGAGCACGCCGCCGCGCACGTGCTCGCGACCGTCGTCAGCGTCTTGCCCGGGCGCGCGGTCCTCGACGCCGGGAGCAAGACCCTCACGAGCGACCGACGCCCCGTGCAGGACGGTCACGGTTGGCTCGTCGACCACCGCCTGCCGGTGGTGCGCCTCTCGGAGGAGCACGGCGTCGTGGAGGGCCCGGGGGTGGAGCGCCTCCGCGTCGGCGAGCGCGTCCGCGTGCTCATGAACCACGTCTGCCCGGTGGCCAACCTGTTCGCCGAGCTGCACCTGGTCCGCGAGGACGTGGTGGTCGGGGTGGTACCGGTCGCGGCCCGCGGGCGGCTGACCTGACCGATCGGAGCCGTATCATCGGGGTTCGTGGCGCCCGCCCCCCTCGCGGCGCGCCGTCGAGGAGACCCCCATGCCGCTGAGCCGCTTCTACGACGTGCGCCGTGACGAGCACGGCGATCGCTTCATCGAGCCCTTCGTCGACGGGTTCCAATTGCTGCGCCTGCCGCTCCTGAACAAGGGCACCGCCTTCACCGAGGACGAGCGTGCGCGCCTCGGTCTCGAGGGGCTGCTGCCGCCGCAGTTCGACGGGCTCGAGGGTCAGCTCACGCGCCTCGACACCCGCTACCGCCTGATCGCCGAGCCGCTCGACCGGCACGTCTTCCTGCGGCTGCTGCAGGACCGCAACGAGGTGCTGTTCTACGCCTTCGTCGCCCGCCACCTCGAGGCGGTGCTGCCGATCATCTACACGCCCACGGTCGGGCAAGCCGTGCAGGAGTTCTCGGCGATCTACCGCGTGCCGCGCGGCTTCACGCTCACCGCCGCCTCCGCGCCGCAGGCCGAGGCGGCGCTCGCCAACGTGCCCCTCGACGACGTGCGCCTGATCGTCGCCACCGACGCCTCCGCCATCCTGGGGATCGGCGACCAGGGGTGGGGCGGCATGGCCATCTCGATCGGCAAGCTCGCGATCTACACCGTCGCCGGCGGCATCGGCCCCGACAAGACGCTGCCCGTCGCGCTCGACGTCGGCACCGACCGCGCCAGCCTGCGCGACGACCCGCACTACCTGGGCGTGCGCACGCCGCGCCTTCGGGGCGAGGCCTACTTCGAGGTCGTCGACCGCTTCGTCGAGGCCCTCCGGGCGCGCTACCCCAAGGCGGTCCTGCAGTGGGAGGACCTGTCGAAGGACACCGCCTTCGACGTCCTGGAGCGCTACCGCGACGTGCTGCCGTCCTTCAACGACGACGTGCAGGGCACGGGCGCGGTCATGCTCGCGGGCCTGCTCTCGGCCTGCCGGCTCAAAGGGGAACGCCTCGCCGACCAGCGCGTGGTCATCTCGGGCGCCGGCGCCGGCGGCATCGGGGTCGCCGGGGCGATGGTCGCGGGGATGGTGGGCGAAGGGCTCACCCCCGCCGAGGCACACGCCCGCGTCGCCGTGCTCGACTCGCGCGGCGTGCTCCACGATGGCCGCGAGCTCGACGCGTACAAGCGCCCCTTCGCCCAGCGCGCGGAGGCCGTCGCCTCGTGGGCCGCGGAGGGCGCGACGCCCGGCCTGCTCGAGACCGTGCGGGGGCTGCGCGCGACCGCGCTCATCGGCCTCTCGGGCCAGGGGGGGCAGTTCGGCGAGGAGGTGGTGCGCGCCGTCCACGCGCACACGGAGCGGCCGATCGTCTTCCCGGTCTCGAACCCGACCGCCAACACCGAGGCGCTGCCGATCGACGTCCTGCGCTGGACCGAGGGTCGGGCGCTCGTCGCCACCGGCAGCCCCTTCGACCCGGTGGAGCTCGACGGCGCGACGTACCCGATCGGCCAGGGCAACAACGCCTTCGTCTTCCCCGGCCTCGGCTTCGGCGCCGTGCTCGCGCGCGCGCGCAAGGTGACCGACGCCATGGTGCTGGCCGGCGCGTACGCACTCGCCGCGTACACCGCCGCCCGCCACCCGGACCGCGTCTACCCGCCGGTGGCCGAGCTGCGCGCCCTCAGCATCGAGGTCGCGGCCGCCGTCATGGGCGCGGCGGTGGCGGACGGCGTCGCCGACGAACCGGCCATCGCCGACCTCGATCCGGACGCGCGCATCGCGTACGTGCAAGCGCGCTTCTGGGAGCCACGCTACCTCCCGTACCGCACCGCGGGCTCGGACGCCGACCGCGGCGAAGGCTGACCGACCACCGCCTCCGGGCCGTGCAGGACCAGGTGTACCGACGCGCCGGGACGTTCGTCCCGGCGCGTCCATCCATGTGCCAAACTCAAGCATGGACCCCGAGCGAGCCGCCGGTGTGCGCGCCGACCTGGACGCCCTCGTCGGCCTCGCCTGGGGCGACGGCGGGGCCGCGGCGGTGCGCGCGTACCTGCGCGCTCGACTCGAAGCGACCCACGCCGTCCCGTACGCGCCGCGCACGCGTGACGGCGACCTGGGGGCGCTCGTCGCGGCGCTCCCGGGTCGCGAACCCGATCGCCGACCCCTCGTGCTGACCGCCCGCACCGACCTCACTGGCGCGAGCGCGCTGGTGGGGGTCGCGGCCGTGCTGGCCACGCTCCCCCGCCTCGCCGACGCGGCCCTGGAGCGCGGGGTGCTGGTGGCGTTGTTCGACGAGACCGGCGGCGAGGGCCGCGCCGCCGCCACCCGCTGGTTCGAGGAGGGCCGCCGCCACGACGTCAAGGCGGCGATCGTCGTCGGGCGCCTGGTTCCCGGGCGCCGCGTCGCCGATGACGACGTGCTCGCCGTCGCCGGCGTCGAGACCGACGCGCGCATGCCCGAGGTCCTCGACGGTGCGGCGCCGCCCGGGTTGCGGGTGTGGCCGACGCGCCACGTCGCCGACGGGCTGCCGTTCGCGCGCCACGCCGTCCCGTACGTCCGCATCGGCGCCCCGGCGCTGGGGCCGACGCGACGGCCGCGCGTCGACCTCGCCCGCGCGGCCCACCTGGGCGCGCTCGCCGCCGACCTGGTCGTCGCGCTCGCCACCCGCCTCGACGCCGCGCGCCTGCCGGGTCCGTACGGGGGCTACGACAGCACGCCCTACGAGGTGGCCGCGACCGAGCGCGCCCTCGGGCCCGTCCTCGCCGACCTGGGCGGCGCAGCCGCCTCGCGCGGCGACCTCGAACGCATCGCGGCCCGCCTGCACGAAGCCTGAGCGCGGCCGCGGCGACGCCCGCTTCAGCCCTCGACGACCTCGACCGCCGCCCCCCACCCCGCCAGCGCCCCCCGGTGCGTGAGCACCAGCACCTGACGCTCGCGCGCGAACTCGCGCAGCGCGTCGGCGAGCCGCGCGCTGCGGTCCTCGTCCCAGTTGAGGAAGGGGTCATCGAAGACCAGCGGCAGCGCGACGTCGGCGGCGAGCAGGTCGGCGACGGCGAGCCGGAGCGCCACCGCGAGCTGGTCGCGCGCACCCTGCGACAGCTGCGCCGGCACGGCGTCGTCGCCGCTCGCCGCGAGGACGCGGGCGGCGAAGGCGTCGTCGAGCACCACGCGGCGCCCGGCGACCCCGCTGAAGCGCGCGAAGGCGGTCGTCGCGGCGTGCTCCAG
>JARGGE010000469.1 GCA_029210865.1 Trueperaceae bacterium | reverse complement strand
ACCACCGCTTCGGCGTCGTCGGCGGCCACGGGGACGCCGACCTGGCCGGTCGCGACGGCGGCGGTGCGCAGGAGGGCGACCTCGAGCGCGTACAGGTCGTTCTGGCGGACGAAGCGCTCCGAGGCTGCGTCGAGCGCGTCGATCGCGCGCAGCAGCAGCGGGACGTCGTCGTCGCCGCCGTGGACGGCGGCGAAGAGCCGGTCGCGCAGGCTGCGGCCGAGCTGCTCGGCGACGGTGCGGGGCGCGAAGCCATCGCGGTAGAGCGCGGCGGCCTCGTCGAGCAGCGCGTCCCAGGCGCCATCGCTGACGGCGCGGCCGAGCGCCTCGAGGCGCTCGCGCGGCGGGAGCCCCAGGGCCGCTTCGGCGTCGGCGAGGGCGACCCGGCCGCCGTCCACCAGCAGGCGTTCGAGCATCGACTCGCCGTCGCGCATCGCTCCGTCGGCGGCGCGGGCGACGAGCGCCAGCGCGTCGGCGTCGGCCTCGACGCCCGCCTCGCGGGCGAGGCGCGCGAGCTTGCCGGCGATCTGCTCGTCGGTGAGGCGCCGGAAGCGGAAGTGCTGGCAGCGCGAGAGCACCGTCGGGGGGAGCTTCTCGGGTTCGGTGGTCGCCAGGACGAAGACCAACCCCGCGGGCGGCTCCTCGAGCGTCTTCAGGAGCGCGTTCGCCGCCGCGCGCGAGAGCATGTGCGCCTCGTCGAGCACCCAGACGCGCCGGCCGCCGCGCAGCGAGGCGAGGCGCACCTTCTCGCGCAGGTCGCGCACGTCATCGACCGAGTTGTTCGAGGCGGCGTCGAGCTCGGTGACGTCCGGGTGCCGCCCTTCCTGGACCAGCCGGCACGATTCGCAGGCCCCGCACGGGCGCTCGCCTGGGTCATCGGTCTCGCAGTTCACCGCCATCGCGAGCAGGCGGGCCGTGGTGGTCTTGCCGACCCCCCGCGGCCCCGAGAACAGGTACGCGTGCCCGATCGCGTCGCGCCGCAGCGCGGCCGCCAACACGTCGAGCACGTGCTCCTGCCCTACGACCTGATCGAAGCGGCGGGGCCGCGCGCGCTGGTAGATCGACGCCATCGGCGTCAAGCTACCACGGGCTGCGCGCGCCTCCCGACGCGGTGGCGGACGGGTACCATGCGCCTCATGGAGGGGCGCACGGACGGCTTCGGCGTGGCCTTGGGCGGTGGGACGGCGCGCGCTTATGCACACGTCGGCGTGGTGCGCGCGCTCGAGCACCGCGGCTTCCGACCGGGCGCGTTCGCCGGCACCAGCTCGGGTGCCCTGTTCGCGGCGATGTACGCGATCGGCTGGTCGTCGGCCGAGGTCGAACGCTTCGTCCGCGGCCTCGACGCCGCCGAGGTCTGGCGGCTCGGGCTCGACCCGGGCCTCGGTCAAGCCGCCATCATCCATGGGCGGCGCCTGGAGGCCTGGCTCGAGCGCAAGGTCTTCGGTGGCGCCACCTTCGAGGCGGTCACGCGACCGCTCGCCATCGCCTGCACCGACCTGGTGACCGGCGACCTGGTCGTGCTGCGCGAGGGGAGGCTGGCGCGCGCGGTCGTCGCCAGCGGCGCGCTGCCGGGCGTGTTCGCCCCGGTGCACGACGGCAGCCGCGTCCTGGTCGACGGCGGCTTCGTCGAGGGGGTGCCGTTCGCCGCGCTCGCGACGCTCGGTGCGTGGCGCGCGCTCGGCGTGCACACCGGCATCGACGCGCGCCGGTCGCGCCTGATCGGGCTGGTGCGGGCCTCGCACGCCACCGCGCCGGGTCGGACGTGGGCCGCCTGGCTGGGACGCCGTCGCGGCACCAACCCGTGGTCGCGCCTCGGGCGCGGCTTGGCCCTCGCGGGGGCCTCGTACGAGCGCTCGATCCAGGCACCGCACGGCGGTTGGTTGCTCGCGACGCGCCCCCCGATCGCGTGGTGGGACTTCCATCGGCCGCTCGAGGCGATCCGCGCCGGCGAGCGCGCGGTGGAGGAGGCCTTCGCCCGCGAGGGTCTCGAGGCGTGGTTGCGGGGCGCGCCGGTGCCCGGGGCGACCTCGTGAGCTGGTACCTGCTCGACGCCGTGGGGGCCTCGCCCACCTGGGGGGCGCTCGCGGCGGCGGCAGCCGGGTCGGACGCCGGCCATGCCGCGGCCTGGCGCACCGCGCGCCTCGCGGGCGGCGACGCGGCGGACGCGCTGGCCGACGCCGCGCTCTACGGCGCCGGTACCTGGGGGGCGCTCGCCGCGCGCGAGCCGAGCGCGCTGGCGGGCGCG
>JARGGE010000468.1 GCA_029210865.1 Trueperaceae bacterium | reverse complement strand
AGCGCCTCGCGGCGGGTCGGCTCGCCGAGGCGCGCCCCCGGAGCGCCGGTGCGGCCGACGTACCGCAGCGCGCCGCCGAGCACCAGCGACAGCACCGCGCCCGCGGCGAACCCGAGCGCCGGCTCGCGGCCGACGAGGGCGGCGACGGCGAACGCGCCCTGCACCAGCCCGGTCGCGGCGAAGACCGTGCCGAGGACGTACGGAGCGGTCCGGCCGCGGCCGCTGCGGCGGGTGGGCACCTCAGCTCCCCAACGCGGCCGGCGCGGGCGCCCGACCGGGGTCGGGGGCGCCGCGGCGACCGCCGCGAAGCGTGCGCGGGATGCGCCACCAGCTCGGTGTGGCGATCACGAACACCGTGACGATCTCGAGGCGACCGGCGTACATGTTGAAGATGAGCAGCGCGCGCGCCAGTGGGTGCAGCTCCGCGTAGGACGCCATCGGCCCCACGACGCCGAGTCCGGGGCCGACGTTGCCCACCGTGGCGGCGCTCGCGGTGAAGGCCGTGATCAGGTCCTCGCCGGTGAGCGCGAGGACGAGTGTGCCGAAGACGACGAGCGCCGTGTAGAGCGTGATGAACGCCGCGACCGCGCGCAGGACGTCCTCGCCGATCACGCGATCGCCGACCCGGATCGGGAGCACCGCGCGGGGGTGCAGGGCGCGGCGCACCTCGCGGCCCGTGTGCTGCGCGACGATCAGCCAGCGCGCGACCTTGACGCCCCCCGCGGCGGAGCCGGCGCTGCCGCCGATCGCCATCAGCGCGACGAGCAGCGCTCGGGCGGCGTCGGGCCACTGGTCGTAGTCCACCGACGCGTACCCGGTGGTCGATTGGGTCGCGAGCGTCATGAAGACGATCGCGACCCAATCGACGGCCGGGTGGTACGCCTCGAAGCTGCGCGCGCTCGGGCTGAAGCCGGCGGCGGCCACCGTGGTGAGCGCGTGGGCGACCGCGTCGAAGAGCGGCATCCTGGCCAGCAGGTAGGCGACGCCGCACACGACGGTCAGCGCGACGTAGACGCCGAGCACGATGCCCGCAGTCTGGCGCAGCCGCGGGGTGAGCCGGTCCTGGGTGGGGCCGGGCATCTCGGTATGGAAGACCCGGCGTCCGGCGATCGCGAGCTGCGGGAACACGGCGATGAAGAGGACCAGGATCCCGATGCCGCCGACCCATTGGGCGAAGGCGCACCATAGGAAGACGCTCGCGGGCACCGCCTCGAAGTCGACGATGGCGGTGGCGCCCGTGGCGGTGAACCCCGACATCGACTCGAACAGCGCGTTGAGCGGGGTCATCGACGCGGACGTGGCGTAGGGGATCGAGCCGACCACGGGCGCGAGCAGCCACAGCGCCAGGACGGTGAGCAGCGCCTCGCGGCGGGTCGGCTCGAGACCCGCCCGGCCGACGCGTCGGAGCGGCGCGCCGAGCGCGAGCGCGATGCCGGCCGTCGCCGCGAAGCCCCGAGCGTCCTCGTCCGCTACGGCGGCGCCCGCCGCGAACAGTCCCGCGGCCGCGGCCAAGGCCAGCAGGCCGGTGCCGAGGACGAAGGGGGCGAAGCGGCCGCGCGTCCCGGTCGGGGGCACGCCGGGCCTCAGCCCCCGCCGCCGCGCTCGTGGCGCTGCAGCCAGGCCTCGACCGCGCCGATGTTCTCCGGGGTCGTGATCAGGAACAGGTGGTCGCCCGGCTGGACGACCGTGTCGCCGCGCGGCACGATCGCCCGCTGCTTCCGCACGATCGCCCCCACCAGGCTGTCGGGGGGCGCGCGGAGCGCTCGGACCTCGCCGGGTGTGGCGTCGTACGGGAAGGTGACCTCCATCACCTCGGCGCGGTCCTCGATGGTGGCCAGGTGGTCGACCTCGTCGACCTTCAGCCAGTTGAGGACCTCCTGCACGGCGGCGGTGCGCGGCGTGAGCGGGGCGTCGATCCCGACGCGTTCGAACAGCCGACGGTTGCGCGAACGACCGACGCGCGTGATCACCTTGGGGACGCCGAGCTGCTTCGCCAGCAGCGAGACCAGCAGGTTCGTCGCGTCGTCGCTGGTGACGGCGACGATCACGTCGGCGTCCTCGAGCCGCTCTTGCTCGAGCAGCTCCAGGTCGGTGCCGTCGCCCTTGAGCACCAGCGCCTTGGGGAGCAGCGACGCGAGCTTGCCGGCGCGTTCCTCGTCGGACTCGACGATCGTGAGGTCGGCGCCGTACTCCTGCAGCTGCTCCGCGACCATGAAGCCGACGTTGCCGCCGCCGACGACCGCCACCCATT
>JARGGE010000467.1 GCA_029210865.1 Trueperaceae bacterium | reverse complement strand
CCGCCTGACGCGTGGTCCGCCGCGCGTTCGACACGCTGGCCGCCGGAATCGGCCTGGTGGTGTTGTCGCCGCTGCTGCTCGCGGTCGCGGTCGCCGTGGCCTCGACGTCGCGCGGCCCGGTGTTCTTCCGGCAGGAGCGGGTGGGTCTCGGCGGCCGCACCTTCCGCATTCACAAGTTCCGCACCATGCGCGTCGATGCCGAGCGCATGGGGGGCCAACTGACCGTCGGCGCTGACCCGCGCGTCACCGGGGTGGGACGGATGCTGCGCGCGACCAAGATCGACGAGCTGCCGCAGCTGATCGACGTGCTCAAAGGCGACATGGCGCTCGTCGGACCGCGCCCCGAGGTCCCGCGCTTCGTGGCGCACTACACGGCGGCGCAGCGCCGGGTGCTGGAGGTGCGCCCCGGCATCACCGACCCGGCGTCGATCGCCTACCGCGACGAAGGGGACGTGCTGGCGCGCGCGGTCGACCCCGAGCACGCGTACCTCGACGAGGTGATGCCGCACAAGCTGGCGATCAACCTCGCCTACCTCGAGCGGCGGACCTTGGCGAGCGACATCGGGGTGATCTTCGCGACGCTGGCGCGGTTGGTGCGGCGTCGTCCGCACGACGAGGGACCGCGCGCCGACGGTGCCGACTAACGGCGGCGCCAGCCGCCGAGTCGTTGCGCGACCCTGTGGGCCTGCCGACGGCCCTCCCTGAGCAGCTCGATGGCCGGGAAGCGCGCGAGGTGGGCGCGCGGCACGTGGATGCTGGCCGCGCCGTAGTTGCGCTTGTAGCGGCCGCCGCCCATCATGTCGTACACCGTGATCCCGCGGTCCATCCAGTACCGCATGGCGGTCCACTGCAGCGCTTCGTTGGGGCGCAGGATCTGGTGGTTGCGCCAGCTGGCGCCGCCCCAGAAGAACATCGTCCGGTTCGCCGCCGGGAAGATGCCGGTCGCGATGCACGTGCCGTCCGGCGTTCTTGCGCGCAGGAGCAGGAGGCGGCCGGTCGGACCGACGTGCTCGATCAACGCTCGCACGCGGCCTACGCCGTACGTCGGCCGCAGCCGCTGTTTCGCGAAGACGTCCTCGAGCTGAGCGTAGTAGTCGTCCGCGAACGCTGCGTCCTCCGCGATCTCGACGGTCAACCCCTCGCGCTCCGCCTTGCGCACGTTGCGCCGAGTCGAGGACTTCATGGCGGCGAACACGACGTCGGGTCCACCGCCCATGTCGACCTGGTACCCCGACATCGCGGACGGCTCGAGTCGATACCCGGCCTCGATGCAGTCCTCACGCGTCGCGTAGCGGTCGGTGACTTCGACGTGCGCGCAGTCCAACTCCGCGAACGCGAACGCGCGCAGGGCCCGCAGGGCGCTCGCGCGCGACGCTCCCTCGACCAGGTTGAACCCCATGTACGACGTGGTCGAACCGGGCAACGGCGATCCGAGGATCCGAAGTCCGTACCGACGGACGAGCAAGCCCGTGAAGCGGCCGATCGCTCGGTGGCCGTCGCGGACCTGCGCCACGACGGCCTCGCCCCGCTGCGTCTGCGCGACGAAGCGCAGCCACGCTTCCGTTTGGAACACCGTGTGGTCGGCGTAGCGGAACAGCGCGGCGTCGTCCGGCCCGACACGCTCCAGAACGTACGCCCGCGCGGTCACGGAACGGCCTCGTCGTCGAGGACGAGGTAGGAGAAGACGTCGCCGCCCTCCGACGTCGTCACCCAACCGCTCGTTCGCTGGAGAGCGAGCGAGGCGACGTTGTTTCGCTCGACCAGTGCATCGACGCGGTGGAATCCGCTGCACCGAAGGAAGCCGACGTAGAAGGCCTTGAGTCCCGTCGCGACGCCGCGACCGCGCATCGAAGCGTCGACGCCGATGTGGAGCACCTTGGCGATGTCGGCGCCCCCGTCGTTCCACCGCGGCCCGTTGCCTGCGGAACGACGAGCGCCTTCCTCGGTCGCCGTAGGGCTGGCCGCCGCGGCACGAACCGCGCGCGGCCGCGTGGTGCGCAAGCGGCGCCTCAGGAAGCCGGCTGCTGCCGCGAGCGCGACCCGCGGGTGCCGAAGGAGGAACTCGACGCGGAACCGGTGCCAGTCCCAGACGATGATCGCGAAGGCGACCAGCCGGTCGTCCACCTCGGATACGACGATGAGCGCGCGGCGGTGGGCGAGCGCTTCGGCGACGATCGCCCGGTACGCGACCGGGTGCGCGAGTCGTGCGATCGCCGGCCGATTCCGTGCGAGCAGCTCGAGCAGACCTGGAGCGTCCGCC
>JARGGE010000466.1 GCA_029210865.1 Trueperaceae bacterium | reverse complement strand
AAAAGGCGACACCGCGACGATCTCGCTCGCCAGGAAGTTGTACGGCACCGATATCCTGTTCGGCACCGCGTTCGTGTTCCTGGACCGCTGCTACGTCCACCTGGACGTCGAGGGCCAGGACCGGATTCGGGTCGAGCTGGCCCGGCGGCCCGGCATCACCCGCCCGATCGAGGAACTCGCCGGCGAGTTCAGGAACGAGCTGGTCAACCAGGCCGTGCGCTTCAAGCTGGCCAAGGACACCGAGAAGGTCCGCACCATGATCGTCGGCAGGGCGAGCGGCAGGCGCACTTTCACCAGCACCTCGCGCTCGCTCGACCCGAAGGCCTCGGCCGCCTCGATGACGTCATCGGGCACCTGGCGGATGCCCAGGTCGGTCAGGCGGATGAGCGGCGGCAGCGCGAAGATGATCGTGGCGATGACGCCGGCGACCGTGCCGATCGAGAACAGCATGACGACGGGCACCAGGTAGACGAACGCCGGGGTGGTCTGCATGACGTCGAGCACCGGTCGCAGCGCGGCCTGGAAGCGGTCGCTGCGCGCGGCGAGGACGCCCAGCGGCAGCCCGATGATCAGGCACACGACCACCGAGGCGGTCACCATCGACAGCGTGACCATCGTGAGGCTCCAGAGCCCCATCATGCCGATCAGTAGGAACGACGCGGCGCTCAGGACGCCGATGCGCCAACCGGCGACGCGCCACGCGAGCGCGGTCACGAGGACGATGAAGACGAGCGGCGGCAGCCACAGCAGCAGACCGCTGACGCCGTCGAGCAGCGCCTCGATCGGCACCTTCATCGCCTGGAAGGTCGGTCGGTAGTTGAGCGTCAACCAGCCGATCGCGTCGGCGAACCAGTCGTCGAGCGGGATCCGGATCCGGTCGAACATGGCGTCCGAGAGCAGCGCGTTCATGCGGCCACCGCCGCGGTGTCGCCGTTGGGGCCGCGCTTCTCGATCGTCGAGTGGATGATCTCGCGCTCGGTCACGATGCCGATCAAGCGCTCGTCCTCGTCCACCACCAGCAGCGGCAGGTTGCACCGGTTGCGCGCCTCGAGGAGGGTCTTGAGGGTGCGCTCGCCGCGGACGACCGGCACCCGGTCGCGGTGGCGCGATCCCGGGGTCTCCTCGGCGAGCAACTCGTCGACCGCCACGAGCACGGCGCGGGCGCCGTCGGCGCGGACCTCGCGCACGCGCCCGTCCGGCTCGACGACGATCTCGACGTCGGGCTGGGTACGGTGGGCGAGCACGCGCGCGCCGGCCTCCTGCCCGACCACGTCGACGCGCTCGTGGTCGGGCGGCACCGCGACGGTCGCCGCCGTGATGACGCCCGTGGGGTCGGCGTGCGCGACGAAGTCGGCCACGTACGGCGTGCGCGGTTCGGTGATGATGCGCTCCGGCGTACCGATCTGCACGAAGCGGCCGTCTTCCATGATCGCGATGCGGTCGCCGAGGCGGAGCGCCTCGTCGAGGTCGTGGGTGATGAACACGATCGTGCGCCCCAGCTGCCGCTGCAGCCGGATCATCTCGTCCTGCATCTGCATCTTGATCAGCGGGTCGAGCGCGCTGAAGGGCTCGTCCATCAGCAGCACCTTGGCGCCGGTGGCGATGGCACGCGCCAGGCCGACGCGCTGCTGCATGCCCCCCGACAGGGCGCTGGGCGGCGACGCGCCCCAACCGCCCAGGCCGACCATCTCGATGACCTCCTCGGCGCGGCGCGTGCGCTCGGCGCGGCCGACGCCCTTGACCTCGAGCCCGTACGCGACGTTCTCGCGCACGCTGCGGTGCGGCAGCAGCCCGAAGCGCTGGAACACCATCGCCAGGTGGTCCTGGCGGAGCCCGCGCAGCGCGCGCTTGTCGGCAGCGGCGACGTCGACCTCACCGTCGTCGGTGGTCAGCCACACGTGCCCCGACGTCGGCTCGATCAGGCGGTTGATCGCGCGCAGGAGGGTCGACTTGCCGGAGCCCGAGAGCCCCATGATGACGAAGAACTCGCCGGGTTTCAGGGCGAACGAGACGTTCTGCACGCCGATGACGTGACCGGTCTCGGCGCGGATCTCGTCCTTGCTGCGCCCCTCAGCGAGCAAGGCGAGGGCGTGCTCGGGCGTGGGCCCGAACACCTTGTGAAGGGCTTCGACTCGGATCAAGAAGGGTACCTGGCTCTCGTGGGCGACATCGGCGTGGAGGGGCGGACGGGTCGAACGACGACGGACGGTGGCGGCAGGCGCGCGGGTCGCGCGGGACGGGCGGAGGCGCGCGGGACGCGCG
>JARGGE010000465.1 GCA_029210865.1 Trueperaceae bacterium | reverse complement strand
GCCTTCGTGGCCGCCGCGCATCGCCACGGCATGCGCGTCGTGCTCGACCTCGTGGTCAACCACACGAGCGACCGCCACCCCTGGTTCGTCGCGGCGCGCGCCGGCGACCCGGCCTTCCGCGACCGGTACCGCTTCGAGGCCGACCCGCCCGCCACCCAGGGCACGCTCGGCGGCAGCGCCTGGCACGACGCGGGCGACGGCACGAGCTACCTCGGCCTGTTCGTGGCGGGGATGCCCGACCTCGACCACCGCAACCCCGAGGTCGTCGAGGCGATGCTCGACGTCGCCGCCTTCTGGCTCGACCTCGGCGTCGACGGCTTCCGCGTCGACGCGATCCAGCACGTGGTGGAGGGGGCCGACGGCACCATCGCGAACGCGCCGGAGAACGTCGCGTGGGTGCGCGACTTCGGTGCGCGGATGCGCGAGCGCCACCCGGGCGCGTTCCTGGTGGGCGAGACCTGGACCGCGACGCCGACGATCGCTGCCTACCACAGCGAGGCGGGCCTCGACGCGTCGTTCGACTACCCGCTGTGGCGCACGCTGCTCGGCGCCCTGCAAGCGCGCAGCGCCATCGACCTGCGCGCGCAGCTGCGCCTGAACGAGGACGCCTACCCGGCGGACGCGCGGCGTGGCACGTTCGTGAGCAACCACGACCAGCTGCGCCCCGCCAGCGTGCTCGCGCCGCTGCGGCCGAACCCGGCGCGCGCCGCCCTCCTCGGCCGGCTGCTCCTGGCGCTTCCGGGCACGCCGTTCCTGTACTACGGCGAGGAGCTCGGGATGCCCAACGGCCCGGGCGACGACGACCGCCAGAAGCGCACCCCGATGCGGTGGACCGCCACCGCGGACGGCGGCTTCAGCACGGCCGAGCCCTGGTTCCCCCCGTCCACCGACGACCCGGCGGTCAGCGTGGCGGCCCAGCGCGACGACCGCGGCTCGGTCTGGAGCGCCTACCGCGAGGCGATCGCGCTGCGCGCGGCCTGGCCGGCGCTGGCCGATGGCGACGCGCGCGTGGTGGACGGCCTGCCGAGCGCGCTCCTCGCGGTCTGGCGCACGGCCCCGGACGAGGCGCCGGTGCTCGTGCTCGCGAACCTGGGCGCCCGCGACGTCGAGGTGGCGCCGGCCGACCTCGAGCTCGAGGACCTCGGCCACGGCGCCTGGCGCGCCCTCGCGGGCGAGGAGCCGTCGGCGGTCTGGCCGTGGCAGGTGCCGGGCGGCGCCCTCTGGTTGCTGACGCCGGTGCGTTAGCGGCGCGGGCGCCCCCGGACGGGCGCGGTAGACTCCGCGCCATGACGCACCCGGACCCCGCCCCCAGCCGCGCCGGCGCCCGCCCGCGCGTGTTCTCGGGCATGCAACCGACCAGCGACCTGCACCTCGGCAACTACCTCGGCGCCCTGAAGCAGTGGGTGGCGGGCCAGCACGAGCGCGAGAACGTCTTCTGCGTCGTCGACCTCCACGCGCTCACGATCCCCGAGGCGATCGACCCGGCGCAGCTGCGGGCGCGGTCGCGCGCCGTCGCGGCGATGTACCTGGCGAGCGGGCTCGACCCCGAGACCGCGACCGTCTTCGTGCAGTCGCACGTCCCCGAGCACACCGAGGCGGCCTGGCTCCTGAACTGCGTCACCCCGCTCGGCTGGCTGCATCGGATGACGCAGTTCAAGGCCAAGACCGAGGGACGGGCCTCGATCGGCACCGGGCTGCTCGACTACCCCGTGCTGCAGGCGGCCGACATCCTGCTCTACGACACCGACGAGGTGCCGGTCGGCGAGGACCAGGTGCAGCACGTCGAGCTGACCCGCGACATCGCCGTCCGCTTCCACCACCTGTTCGGCGACGTGTTCGTGCTGCCCAAGGCGGTCGTGCCGACCTCCGGGGCCCGCGTGATGGGCCTCGACGAGCCGACGGCGAAGATGAGCAAGTCGATCGCCGACGAGCGCCCCGGGCACGCGGTGCGCCTGCTCGACCCGCCGAACGTCATCCGCAAGGCGATCATGAGCGCCGTCACCGACTCGGAGCGCGAGACGCGCTTCGAGCACGCCTCGCCCGGGGTGCGCAACCTGCTCACCATCTGGCAGGTGCTGTCGGGGCGGCCGATGACCGACCTTGAGGCCGAGGTCGAGGGCAAGGGGTACGGCGCGCTCGCATCCGAGGCCTGAGCGGCCCCGCGGACCTCCGCGAACGGGCACGGCGGCGGGCACCCGGCGCCGTGCCCGCGCCCGTGCTGGAATGGCGCATGCGATCCTTCGAACCCCTGACCGGCTACCCGACC
>JARGGE010000464.1 GCA_029210865.1 Trueperaceae bacterium | reverse complement strand
GCTCGACGAGGCGCGCCGCGACGCGCCCACCACGCGCTTCACCTTCCCCTGTCCGGCGTCGGTCGACCTGGTCCTGCACGCCGAGCACCTGGCCGCGCGCTACGCCCACCCGCTCTTCGAGGACGTCGCGCTGGTGGTGCGGCAGGGCGAGCGGGTCGCGATCACCGGACCGAACGGCGCTGGCAAGACGACCTTCCTGCGGGTGCTCCTGGGCGAGCGACCGTCCGACGACCCGCGCGCGCGGATCGCCTGGGGCTCCCGGGTGCGGGTGGCCTACTACGACCAGGACCTCGCCGGCGTCGACCCCGACGCGACGCTCTTCGCCGAGTTGCACCGCCTCGTCGGCGACGCCCGCGCGCACGACCTGCTCGGCCGCTTCCTCTTCCCGTACGAGGCGCAGTTCAAACGGATCGGCGACCTCTCCGGGGGCGAGCGCGCCCGCCTCGCCCTGCTCAAGCTGACGCTCTCCGAGGCGAACGTGCTGGTGCTCGACGAACCGACGAACCACCTCGACGTCGAGATGATCGAGGCGCTCGAGGCGGCGCTGCGCGCCTACGAGGGCACGGTGCTCTTCGTCTCGCACGACCGCCGCTTCCTGGCGGCGCTCGCGACGCGGGTCTGGGAAGTAGCGGACGGCCGTCTGGTCGACTACGAGGGCGACTGGGCCTTCTTCGGCCGGAAGCAGGCCGAGCGCCGCCGCAGCGAGGCCGCCGACGACGCGGCGGCCGTGGGCCCCGAGGCGCCCGCGGAACCGTCGGCGCCGAAGGGGCCGTCGCCGTGGCAGCTGCGGCGCGAGCGGGAGCGCATCGAGGCGGAGGTGGCGCGCCTCGAGGAGGCGCTCGCGAGCGCGGTCGCCGCGATCGAGGCGGCGACCGCCGAGGTCGCCGCCGGTCGGCTGGCCGCCGAGGCGCTCGTGGACCTCGGCCGGCGCCACGACGCGAGCGAGGCCGCGCTCCTCGAGGCGATGGCGGCGTGGGAAGCGACCGTCGCGGCGCTCGACGAGCGGACCGCGGAGGCCGGCGGCGGGGTCGCGCTCGGCGAGGGCAGGTAGACTGCCGTCCGGAACGGCCCCGGTGGCGCCAGGGCCGAGGAGGTTCGCATGCAGCGCGTCCGCTACCGCAGCTTCGACGGCGTTCATTGGGGCGAGGTCCAAGGGGGCCGCGTCCAACAGCTCACGGGCATGCTCGGGCGGCCGAGCGGGCACATGGTCGACCTCAGCGAGGTGAGCCTGCTCGCCCCGTGCGAGCCGCGCAGCATCGTCTGCGTCGGTAAGAACTACGCGAAGCACGTCGCCGAGATGGGGGGGAGCCTCGATGCCCTGCCCTCCGAACCGGGCCTCTTCCTCAAGGCGCTCAACGCCCTCTCCGGCCCCGGCGACGACATCCCCAAGCCCGCCTGGACGACGGAGCTGCACCACGAGGGGGAGCTGGCCGTCGTCATCGCCCGCACCAT
Source organism: Trueperaceae bacterium (assembly GCA_029210865.1). GTDB lineage: Bacteria > Deinococcota > Deinococci > Deinococcales > Trueperaceae > JAABTL01. The sequence continues at coordinate 814 of JARGGE010000464.1, read as the reverse complement.
GCGCGACGTCGCTGCCGAGGACGCCCTCGACCACGTGCTCGGGTACACGATCGCCAACGACGTCAGCGCCCGCGACGCCCAGCGCACCGACCTGCAGTGGGCGCGCGCCAAGTCGGCCGACGGCTTCTGCCCGGTCGGCCCGTGGCTCGAGACCGACCTGGACCCCGGCGACCTGAGCGTCCAGACGCGCGTCAACGGGGTGCTGCGCCAGGACGGGCACACGCGCGACCTGATCTTCCCGGTTCCCGAGATCCTCGCCTACATCAGCAGCTTCCTGACGCTCGAACCGGGCGACCTGGTCCTGACCGGCACGCCCGACGGCGTCGGCCCGCTCGAGGTGGGCGACGTGGTGGAGGTGACGATCGACGCGATCGGCACGTTGACCAACACGGTCGTCGCCCGCGACCGTGCCTGACCCGGTCTTCCCGCTCGGCCGCGCGGCGCGGCTCGCCGTCCTCGCCTCCGGGCAGGGCAGCAACCTCCAGGCCCTGCTCGACGCCTTCCCGCCCGCTGGCGGCGACCCCGACGCGGCGGTGGTGGCGGTCGTCTCCGACCGCGCGGGCGCCTACGCGCTCGACCGGGCCCGCCGCGCCGGCGTCGCCGCGCACCACGTGGCGTACCCGCGGGGCGACGATGGCGCGCTCGACCGCGCGGCGTTCGAGCGGGCCACCGAAGCCGTGTTGCACGAGCACGCGGTCGACCTCGTCGCGCTCGCCGGCTTCATGCGGATCCTCTCGCCCGCCTTCGTGGCGCGTTGGTCGGGGCGGCTCTTGAACGTCCACCCGAGCCTGTTGCCGGCGCACCCGGGCCTGCA
>JARGGE010000463.1 GCA_029210865.1 Trueperaceae bacterium | reverse complement strand
GCCTCGCCGACAAGCACGCCAACCAGGGCGGCATCTTCATCCGCCTCGCCGCCAACGGAGACAAGGTCGTCGGCGCCTTCTGCGGCGAGCCCTTCGCCCGCGAGGTCGTCTGGACCGGCGAGCGCTACGAGACCTACGACCCCGCCGTCCACACCGACAAGCGCCCGAGCCTCCGCGTGATGCTCAACTTCTTCGTCCCCGACGAGGGCGACATGAAGGTCATCGAGGGCGGCACGGTCTGGTTCAAGGACGTGCTCAAGGTCCGCGACAAGTACGGCCTCGACAAGTGGCTCTTCGAGATCGAGCGCCACGGCGACGCCGGCGATCCGAAGACGACCTACAGCATTCTGCCCGAGGAGAAGATCGACGACGAGCTGCGCGGTCAGATCGCCGGCGCCGAGCTGCACGACCTCGCCGCGCTCTCGAGCGGCGACGCCAACGCCGACAAGGGCGGCGACAAGCCGGCGAGCAAGCCGAGCAGCGGCGGCCCCATCGATCCCCGCGACGCGAGCCAGCTCGTGGGGCGCCTCAAGCAGCTGCCGCGCTCCGACGTCGACGCCTTCCTCGCCGAGTTCGGCGTCAAGCGGGTCCGCGACCTGAAGGCGAGCGACGTGGCCAAGGCCAAGCAGGCCCTCGACCGGCTCGAGGCCGCCATGCGCGCCGAGGACGACGAGGACGACTCTATCGACCCCTTCGCGTGAGCCAGGAGGTGCCGCATGGTGCGCGCCATCGTCGACAGCGTGATCCGCCTCGCTGAGGCGGAGCTGCCCCCGAGGTCGCTCGCGACCCTCCACCGGGCGCTCTCGTTCCCGAACCCCGACTTCGTCATGCGCCAGCGCATGGGCCGGTGGACGGGCGCGACACCCGAGGAGATCTGCCTCATCGGTCGCGAAGAGGGGCGCGACGGCCAGGGGCGGCTCGTGTTCCCCCGGGGCGCCGTCGGCACGCTGCGTGCCGCGGTCGCCTCGGCGGGGGCGGAGCTCGCGTTCGATGACCGGCGCGTGCGCCACGAGGCCCTCGACCTGCCGTTCTCCTTCACCCTGCGCGACTACCAGGAGGAGGCCGTCGTCGCCCTGGTCCGACACACCCAGGGCACGGCGGTCCTCCCCTGCGGGGCGGGCAAGACCGTCATCGGCGCGGGCGCCATCGCTCGCTGCGGTCAGCCCGCGATGGTCCTCGTCCACACCCACGACCTGCTCGAGCAGTGGCGTGAGACGCTCCGCGCCGCCCTCGAGGTGGAGCCGGGCGTCATCGCGGATGGGAAGCTCGCGCCGGCCGAGGTCACCGTCGCCACCGTCCAGACCCTCGCCAACCTGGGCCCGCGTGACCTGGCCGCGATCGGAGCACGCTTCGGCTGCGTCATCGTCGACGAGTGCCACCACGTCCCGGCGACCACCTTTCGCGAGGTCGTCGGCGGGCTCCCGGCGCTCTATCGCTTCGGCCTGACCGCGACGCCTGAGCGCAGCGATGGGCTCACCCCGATGCTGCGCTTCGCCCTCGGCGAGCCCGTGTTCTCCATCGAGCACGGCCGCTTGGTCGACGCCGGCCACCTGGTCGTGCCCGAGGTCGTGGCGGTCCACACCGGCGTCAACGTCCCCGCCGACAGCCACAGCGAGCTCGTCTCGCGACTGGTCCGGCACCCGGGCCGCAACGCCCAGCTCCTCGACCTCGCCACTGAGAGCACCTTCGGCGGCAAGGCAACGCTGCTGCTCTCCGGCCGCGTCGATCACTGCGAGCACCTCGCCGCGAAGCTCTGCGAGGACGACGTCGCCTCGGCGGCGCTCACCGGCCGCACGCCGAAGGCCAGGCGGAGCGCCATCCTCGAAGCCTTCCGCGAGGGCGAGCTCGCCGTGGTCTGCGCCACCTCCCTGGCCGACGAGGGGCTCGACGTCTCCCGCCTCGAGCGCCTGATCCTCGCCACCCCCGCCCGCGCCGAGGGCCGCACCATCCAGCGCCTCGGCCGGCTGATGCGCCCGCACCCCGGCAAGCGCACGCCGGTGCTCTACGACCTCGTCGACGACCACCCCATCGCGCGCCGCCAGCACGCCGCGCGCCGCCGCGCCTACCGCAAGGTCCTCGGCGCCGACACGCCGATCTCGGTGCTGGCGAGGGAGGCCGCTTGAGCGACTTCCGCGCCATCGTCGACAGCGTCCGCGACCGCACAGACCTCGCCGCGCTCGTCGGGCGAGACGTCGAGCTACACCCGGCCGGCTCGGTGCTCAAGGGACGCTCGCCGTTCCGCGCCGACAGCGATCCGTCCTTCGTCGTCT
>JARGGE010000462.1 GCA_029210865.1 Trueperaceae bacterium | reverse complement strand
CGTGTACGCGTCGGCACCGTTCGTCGCGCCGACGTCCGAGATGCGCTTGTGGGTGGTCGACACGGACTACCGCGACAACCAAGGCGGCGTCTTGGCCGAGGTCGTGCTCGTGACGTCGGCGATCGCCGACGGGTACTGCATCTTGCGCCGGCCGGACGTCTTCGGCGACCCCGGTTGCTTCGAGTTCTACCTGGCCGATACGGCCCGGACCGGTGCGGAGCTGGCGATGCTCGACGCGATGGGTGCGTGCGTCGCCACGCCGCTCGCCGTACGCCAGGGTTGGTCGATCGACCCCGATCTCGGGGGTCCCTACGGCCGATGGGAGGCCGCGGACGCCGCGATGACGGAACTGAGCCGCTACGGCGGCGACCACTACGGCTGCCTGGTGGGCGGCGGCTTCGAGACCGACGACGATGCTTGGGCGAACACCTGCATGTGGGCCTTCGACGGGGAGTGCGACGAGCCAGGCATCGGGACGGGGCTCTGCGCCGCCGGCACCGACACGAGCGACTGCGGGCGCATCGCGGTCGGCCCTGGCATCCCGGACCCGGAGGCGGACCCGCCCCCCGACGTGGAGCGTCGCGACCAAGCGCTCGACCGGTGCGAGGTGTGGTCGGCGTCGAACTCCGGGGGCGTCGAGGGCACGGTCGACGTGTGGGACGTCGCGGCGATCCCCTTCGGGGCGACCTTCGACCTGCGCTTCGACGCGCACTCGGTGCCCGACCGGTTCCGGGTGGTCCACGAGGGCGCGATCGTCTACGAGAGCGGGTGGCGCGGGGACGCCTCCTACGCGGACGAGGCGTCCTACCCGGGCGGCATCGCCGGACCGGGCGTTGGCGATGCGCTGGGGCTCTTCGAACGCACCGGCACGGCGAGCTTCACGGTGATCGTGATCGGCGTGGACCCCGACACGGAGTGGGCCTACAGCGTGCGGTGCCGGATGCCCTAGCCGTCCGAGGCCGCCACCCCCTGCAACGCGGCCGGCAGCAGCGCCTCGGGCACGTCCTGGAAGGCGACCGGGCGCAGGAAGCGCTCGACCGCGGCGGTGCCCACCGACGTCGCGCGCGCGTCGAGGGTCGCGGGGTAGGGCCCGCCGTGGTGCTGGGAGGGCGAGACGATCACGCCGGTGGGGACGCCGTTGACGATCAGGCGCCCGACGTGCTCGACGACCACCTCGGTCAGCTCGGCGGCGAGCGGCAGGTCGGCGTCCTCGAGGTGCAGCGTGGCGGTGAGGCTGCCCGGCAGCGCCTCGGCGAGCGCGAGGAGCTCGCCGGCGTCGGCGCAGGCGACCGCGAGGGCGGCGGGCCCGAAGACCTCGTCGAGCAGGCCCGGCCGCTCGATCACGGCCGCGGCGGTCGTGCGCAGCAGCGTCGGCCCGACCGGGCGGTCGTCGGCGTCGCCGCGCCAGACGACGTCGACCACGGGCGAGGCGGCGAGGTCGGCCACCCCGGCGCGGTAGGCGGCGCGGATGCCGTCGGTGAGCATGGTCGCGGGGGCGACCCCCTCGAGCGTGCGCGCGACCTCGGCGACGAAGGCGTCGAAGGCGGACCCGGCCAGGCCGATGATCACGCCCGGTTTGGTGCAGAACTGGCCGGCGCCGAGCGTCATCGAGCCGGCGACCTGCGCGGCGACCTGGTCGCCGCGGGTCGCGAGCGCCCCGGGCAGCACCACGATGGGGTTGCTCGAACCCATCTCGGCGAACACCGGGATGGGGTGCGGGCGCGCGCGCGCGAGCCGGTCGAGGGCCGTGCCGCCGCCGAACGAGCCGGTGAAGGCGACCGCGCGGACCTCGGGCGCCTGGACCAGCACCGCGCCGACCGCGTGGTCGGCGCCGTGGAGCATCTGGAAGGTCGCCGCCGGCAGCGAGGAGCGCGCTAGGACGTCGACGATGGCGTCGGCGACGAGCTCGCTGGTGCCGGGGTGGGCGGGTGCGCCTTGACGATCACGGGGCAACCGGCCGCCCAGGCCGCGGCGGTGTCGCCGCCCGCGACCGAGAAAGCGAGCGGGAAGTTCGAGGCGCCGAAGACCGCCACCGGGCCGATCGGCAGGGCGACGCGGCGCAGGTCGGCGCCGCGGCTCGCGTCGACGCGCACGCCCAATCAGGCGCCGCCCTCGCCCTCGTCGGCGAAGAGCCGCAGCTGGTCGGTCGTGCGCTTCAGCTCGCCGGTCAGGCGCGGCAGGCCGAGGCCGCTCTCGAGGTCGGCGCGGGCGACGATCGCCTCGCCGCGGGCGTCGAGTTCACGGGCGACGTCGCGCAGGAAGCGCTCGAGGTCGGGCCAC
>JARGGE010000461.1 GCA_029210865.1 Trueperaceae bacterium | reverse complement strand
CTCCGCACGTCGCGCGGACGCGCGCTACTGCCGGTCGGGGATTGCACCCTGCCCTGAAGGTCGGTGGTCGCGCCCCACCGGTCGGCGGGGCGGTTCCGTTGGATGGGCGACGCGGCGGCGGCCGCGGGCGGACCCGCGCGTTCCGCACGCGTCGCTCGCGGGGAGTCTACCGCCGGTCCGTCGGGACCGACGAGCGGGGGGCGACGCGGGTGGGGCGGCGCCTCGAGTCCGGATCGATCGCATCTGCCAAGGAGGCCCGGGTAAGGATCCCTTGATTCCGTGGATCCTTGGCTCTATGGTGGACGCCTCCGTGCTGCACGCCGGCGCCGTCCGTCGAGGCCGCACGCGTCCAGGAGGTCGTCCGTGCTCGCCAAGAAGACGTCGAAGAACCAGATCACGCTGCCTGCCGCCATCGCCCGCCGCTTCCCCGGGGTCGACTACTTCGATGTGCGCGAGGAGGACGGCCGGATCGTGCTGGAGCCACTCGTTCGCAGCCGGGCGGATGCCGTACGCGCGCGTCTGGCCGCCCAGGGGCTGACCGTCGAGGACGTGCGGGCGGCGGTGGCGTGGGCGCGCAGCGACGAGGAGTGAGCGATCGCTTCGTCTTCGACACGAACGTCGTCGTATCGGCGCTCGTCTTCTCCGGTGGCCGCTCGACCTGGCTCCGTCGGGCCTGGTCCGCCGGCGTACTGGTCCCCGTCGTCTCGCGGGCGACGACGAGCGAGCTGCTGCGGGTGCTCGCCTACCCGAAGTTCGGGCTCGCGCCCGATGACCGCGCGGAGCTGCTCGGTGACTACCTCCCGTTCGCCGAGACGTGGGCGGCCGAGCCGCCACCGGCATCGGTGCGTGCCAGCGACCCGAACGATCAGCCGTTCGTCGATCTGTGGGTCGCGAGCGCCGCCGAGGCGATCGTGTCCGGCGACCCGCACCTGACCGCCCTCGTGCCGCGCGTCGCGGTCGTCCGACTGGTCGAGGTCCAGGGGCGGTTCGGGTAACGCACCGTCGGTCGCCCCCCGGGTCGAGCGTCCCCCATGCGCCTCGGTAGACTCGAGGGCGATGCCTACGTTCCAGAAGAACCTCGAGAACCTCGCCACCCTCGCGCTGCGCTTGGGGGTCAACCTGCAGCCGGGCCAGCGCCTGGTGCTCATCGGGCCGGTCGAGGCCGTCGACCTGCTGCGCCGGATCGCCCGTCAGGCGTACGAGCTCGGCTCGCCGCACGTCCACGTCGAGCTGCTCGACGAGCAGATGGGCCTGATCCGCGCCCTGCACGCCCATGACGACACCCTCGACACCGTCGACGAGGAGCGCACGGCGATGCTGAAGGCCAAGCTCGAGCGCGGCGACGCCTACGTGCGCGTGTCGGGCAGCGACCCCGACCTGATGGCGCCCGCCGACCCGGCACGGGTCGCGCGAATCACCAAGGCGGCGAGCGTCGCCAACCGGCCGGTCGGCGACCTGGTGCAGCGCGCCCACATGCCCTGGACGATCCTCGCGTACGCCACGCCGGCGTGGGCCCGCAAGGCGTTCCCCGACCTGCCCGAGGCCGAGGCCGTCGCCAAGCTCTGGGACGCGATCTTCGCCGCCACCCGCGCCGACCAGGAGGACCCCGTCGCCGCCTGGGAGGCGCACCTGGCCCAGCTCCAGCGCGCGAACGACCACCTGAACGCGCGCGGGTACACCGCGCTCCACCTCAAGGCCCCCGGCACCGACCTGCGCCTCGGCCTCGCCGACACCCACGTCTGGGAGTCGGGTGGCTCGGCCGCGCTCGTCAACGGCGCGCGCTTCGTCGCCAACATGCCGACCGAGGAAGTCTTCACCGCCCCGCACGCGCGGCGCGTCGACGGCGTCATCTCCAGCAGCAAGCCGCTCTCGTACCAGGGGCGGCTGATCGACCGCTTCCAGCTCACGTTCCGCGACGGCGAAGTCGTGGGCGTGACCGCCGAGCAGGGGCAGGCGGCGCTCGAGAAGCTGCTCGAGATCGACGAGGGGGCGCGGCGCCTCGGCGAGGTCGCCCTCGTGCCGCACCAGAGCCCCATCAGCCAGGGCGGGCTGCTCTTCTACAACACGCTGTTCGACGAGAACGCCGCGTGCCACGTGGCGCTCGGCCGTGCCTACGAGACCACCATGAAGGACGGCACCCAGCGCCCGCTGGAGGACTTGCAGGCCGACGGCTTCAACCAGAGCTACACCCACGTCGACTTCATGTTCGGCAGCGAGGCCCTCGACGTCGACGGCGAGCGGCCCGATGGCACGCTCGAGCCGGTCATGCGCGGAGGCGCCTGGGCCTTCTGACGACG
>JARGGE010000460.1 GCA_029210865.1 Trueperaceae bacterium | reverse complement strand
TTGGCCCTTGCCGACCAGATGCAGAACAGGCCTCGGGTCACCTGCTGCTGTTTTGGCGAGGGGGCGATGGCCGAGGGCGAGTTCCACGAGTCGATGAACCTGGCGGCGCTGTGGGACCTGCCGGTCCTGTTCTGCTGCGAGAACAACCTCTACGCGATGGGCACCGCGCTGTCGCGCTACCAGTCCGAGACCGAGCTCACGCTCAAGGCCTCCGTCTACCGGATGCCGGCCTGGTCGGTCGACGGCATGGACGTGCTGGCGGTCGAGAAGGCCGCCCACGCCGCCGTCGACGCGATCCGCGCGGGGGGCGGGCCGCACTTCCTCGAGCTGCGCACCTACCGCTTCCGCGCCCACAGCATGTTCGACCCCGAGCTGTACCGCGCCAAGGACGAGGTCGAGGACTGGAAGGCGCGCGACCCCATCGACACCTTCCGCGCGCGCCTCGAGGAGGCTAGCCTGCTGCCTCAGGCCGACCTCGACGCGATCGAGGCCGAGGCGGCCGCCGAGGTCCGGCGTGCGATCGACTTCGCCGAAGCCGGCACGTGGGAGCCCGTGAGCGAGCTCACCCGCTTCGTCACCAGCGAACCGGAGGTGGCGGCATGAGCGCCCAGGTCGCGAACGTCCAGAACGGCGAGGCCCACGTGGCCGACGCCAAGGCCGTGCACGAGGCGCGGCAGGGCGCGGCGACGAAGGAGACCAGCTACCGCGAGGCCGTGCGCTTCGCGATGACCGAGGCCATGGAGGCCGACGACCGCGTCTTCCTGATGGGCGAGGACGTCGGCGCCTACGGCGGCTGCTACGCGGTGAGCATGGGGATGTTCGAACGCTTCGGCCCCGAGCGCATCCGCGACACGCCGCTCTCGGAGTCCGCCTTCGTGGGCGCCGGGATCGGCGCGGCGATGGCGGGCATGCGCCCGATCGTCGAGGTCATGACGGTCAACTTCAGCCTGCTCGCGCTCGACCAGATCATGAACACCGCCGCCACCGTGCTCCACATGTCGGGCGGGCAGTGCCACGTCCCGATCGTCATCCGCATGGCCACGGGCGCGGGGCGCCAGCTCGCCGCGCAGCACTCGCACAGCCTGGAGGGCTGGTACGCGCACATCCCGGGCCTGCGCATCCTCGCGCCGGCGACGATCGAGGACGCCCGCGGGATGCTCGCGCCGGCGCTCGCCGACCCCGACCCCGTGCTGATCTTCGAGAACGCCGCGCTCTACAACCTCAAGGCGCCGCTCGCCGACCCACCCCCCGCCGTCGACATCGCGTCCGCCGCGGTGCGCCGCGCCGGCACCGACGTCAGCCTGATCACCTACGGCGGCTCGCTCTTCAAGACCCTGGAGGCGGCCGAGGCGCTCGCGCAGGACGGCATCGAGGCCGAGGTCCTCGACCTGCGGGTGCTGCGCCCGCTCGGCACCGAGGCGATCCTGGCGACGGTGCGCAAGACGCACCACGCGGTGATCGTCGACGAGGGGTGGCGCACCGGCAGCCTCGCGGCCGAGGTGTCGGCGCGCATCGTCGAGGGCGCCTTCTTCGATCTCGACGCACCGCCCGCTCGGGTCTGCAGCGAAGAGGTGCCGATCCCGTACGCCAAGCACATGGAGTACGCCGCCCTGCCGCAGCCCGAGAAGGTCGTGGCCGCGGCCAAGGCGCTGCTCGGGCGGGGGTGAGGCGATGGCCGAGTTCCGCATGCCCTCGCTGGGCGCCGACATGGATGCCGGCCGTCTGCTCGAGTGGTACGTCAAGCCGGGCGACGCCGTCCACCGCGGCGACATCGTCGCGCTGGTCGACACCGACAAGGCCGCGATCGAGGTCGAGATCTTCGACGAGGGCGTGGTCGGCGAGCTGCTGATCGAGCCCGGCACCACCGTGCCGGTGGGCACCGCCATGGCGCGGATCGAGGGCGAGGGCGCGGCCCGGCCCGCCGCGGCGGCCGTGGCGCCGACCCCCGTCGAGGTTCCGCCGGCCGCCGCGCCGGCCGCCGCGCCGGCTGCGGAGGTCCCTGTCGCCGCGCCGCCGACCGAGGCGCCGGCCGCACCGGCCCCTGTCGCCGCGCCGCCGACCGAGGCGCCGCTGGCGGTGACCCCCGTCGCCGTGGTCCCCGCCGCGCCACCCGTGCCCGCCGCGGCGCCGCTGCGCGCCACCCCGTCGGCACGCGCGCACGCGCGCGAGCTCGAGCTCGACTTGGCCGACGTGCGCGGCACCGGCCGCCACGGCCTGATCACGCACGCCGACGTGATCGCCGCCGGCCGCTTGCGCGAGCGGCCGGTCGCCGAGGCGGTGCCCGCACCCGCCCCGCCCGCCCCGGC
>JARGGE010000045.1 GCA_029210865.1 Trueperaceae bacterium | reverse complement strand
CGGGTCGGCGACGACCGCCGCGGCGCCGCCGCCGCGACGCACTCGAAGGACGCATGAGCGAACGACCCTTCGGGCTCGACCTGAGCGCGCGCCGCGTGCGCGTGGTCGACCTGATGCTGCGCGGCCAGGCCGCCCTGGTGGCCGGCTTCGAGGCGCTCGAGGACGCCGCGGAGGCGGAGGCGGCCGCGGGCGGCGCGCCGCTCGGCCCCGACGAGCTCGCCGCCGCCCCGGCGGCGCGCTTCGGCGTCCACGCCTGGACGCGTCCCGAGGGTGGCGGCGGGCGGGCTCGGGTGATCGAGGAGGGACGGGTCTTCGAGCGCGGCGGCGTGAACGTCTCCGCCGTGCGCGGCGAGCGGGTGCCGCCCAGCCTCGCCGCGAGCCACCCCGGCACCGAGGGGCGGCCCTGGTTCGCCACCGGCGTCTCGATGGTGCTGCACCCGCGCAACCCGTTCGTTCCGGCCTTCCACGCGAACTTCCGCTACTTCGAGGTGGGCGGCGGCGAGGGCTCGGCCGACGGCGCCGACCCGGTGGCGTGGTGGTTCGGCGGCGGCGCCGACCTCACCCCCAGCTACCCGGTCGCCGACGACGTGCGCCACTTCCACGCCACCCTGGCCCGGTGGTGCGCGCGCCACCCGCAGGCCGACTACCCTACCTGGAAGGCCACCTGCGACGCGTACTTCACCGTCCGCCACCGCGGCGAGATGCGAGGGGTGGGCGGGGTGTTCTTCGACGAGCTCAGCGACGGGCGCGACTTCGAGGCCGACCTCGCCTGCGTGCGGGACGGCGTCGCGGCCCTGCTGCCCGCCTACGCGCCGCTGGTCGAGCGCCACCGCCGCGACCGCTACGACGCGCACGAGCGCCGCTGGCACGCGCTGCGCCGCGGTCGCTACGTCGAGTTCAACCTCGTCTACGACCGCGGCACCCTGTTCGGGCTGCAGACCGGCGGCCACATCGAAGCGATCCTGATGTCCATGCCGCCGGTGGCGAACTGGGCGTTCGACCACCACCCGGAGCCCGGCAGCCGCGAGGCCGCCGCGCTCGCCTTCTACCAGCCTCGCGATTGGGACGTCGACCCGCGCGGACACACCACCCCCACGAGGAGCGACGCATGAGCACCGACCCCTGCGGCCCCCGTCGAAGGAGCGAAGCATGAACCCAGCCGACCGTGGCGCGACCGGCATCGTCATGATGAACCTCGGCGGCCCCAAGACCCTCGACGACGTCAACCCCTTCCTGCGCGCGCTCTTCGAGGACCGCGAGATCCTCCAGCTGCCGCTGCAGAAGTGGCTGGGGCCGTTCATCGCCGACCGCCGCACCAAGAAGATCCAGCAGCACTACCAGGAGATCGGCGGCGGCTCGCCGATCCTCGCCTGGACCGAGGAGCAGGGGCGCGGCATGGTCGAGCGCCTCGACCGGCTGTCGCCGGAGACGGCGCCGCACAAGTTCTACGTGGCCTTCCGCTACATCGAGCCCACCAGCGAGACCGCGCTGAAGCAGATGGCGGCGGACGGCGTGACGCGCGCGGTCGCCTTCACCCAGTACCCGCAGTTCAGCTGCTCCACCACGGGCTCGTCGCTCAACGAGCTCTGGCGCGCCGCGCGCCGCGTCGGGCTCGCCGACCGCTTCCGCTGGTCAGTGCTCGACCGCTGGCCCACCCACCCTGGCTTCATCGACGCGATGACCGACACCGTCCGCCAGGGGCTCGAGAAGTTCGACGAAGCCGCCCGCGACGACGCCGTCATCGTCTTCAGCGCGCACTCGCTGCCGCTGTCGGTCATCGACCGCGGCGACGCCTACCCCGCCGAGATCGGCGCCTCGGTGCACGAGGTCATGAAGCGGCTCGGGTACGACCACGAGTACCTGATCAGCTACCAGTCCGAGGTCGGCCCGGTGCGCTGGCTCGGGCCGTCGACCGAGTCGGTGCTCGAGGAGCTGGGCAAGAAGAAGCGGCGGAACGTGCTGGTCGCAGGCATCGCCTTCACCAGCGACCACATCGAGACGCTCCACGAGCTCGACATCGAGTACGGCGAGGTGGCGCACGAGGCCGGGATCACGAACTTCCACCGCGCACCGGCGCTCAACGGCATGCCCGCCTTCCAGGACGCGCTCGCCGACCTGGTCGCCGGCCACCTCGGCGCTGGCGTCGCCTGCACCCCCAACTACGGCCTGCGCTGCCCAGGCTGCGTCAACCCGCAGTGCCGCAACGTGCTGAACCCGGTCGCGCCGTACAAGCGCACCGCGGTGACACCCTCGCCGAAGAACGCGCAGTACCCGACGAAGTAGGTCGATTTGCTCGTCGGTGGTACCTTTCGAGAACCATGACGACGAAACCAGGAGGGCAGCTACCCCCAGCGGCGAGGCGCTCGCGTCGAACCGTCCGCCTCAACGCCAACGTGGATGTCGCCGTTCACCGTGAACTCAAGGTGGCTGCCGCAGAAGAGGGTCGGTCCATGACCGACCTGCTCGAGGAAGCCGTCTTGGCATACCTCGAGCGGCGCCGGTCGGGCGCCCCGTGAGCAGAGATCGGCCCAAGGTCGCGCGTTCCGACGCCTTCGACGCGGCGTTCGCGCGAGCGACCGAGATCGCGAGCGGGCAGAGGGCTCGGGGACCGGCAACCCAGTGGCTCGAGACGGTCCGGCAGTTGCGGGCAGCGCCAAGCAGCACGTTCTTGCCGATGTTCGCGACCGCTGCGCTGGCGCGAGCAACGGACCCGAAGCTCGATCCGCTTGCGTTGAAGGCTTCCTCTCGAGCTACCGAAGGCTTGAAACCCTACTCGGCACGTGGCATCGCAACGAACCATTTGATGCGGCTCGCCCATGTCCATGATCTCGACTTGGGAACCACCGGCAACGAGCCGCTGAACAACGCTCCGTTCTACGGCGCCGATCGCGTCGACGAGATCAAGGACCGCGTCCATGCGAACGCACGGTCCTACTTCGAAGACCTGGTCAATGCCCTCATCGCACTCCGGCGAGCGAGCCAAGAGGACGCAACGAATGCCCTCGCCGCCGTTATTCAGCTAACACGTCGAGTCGCACGTCCGGTCGGAAGGCCGGCCATCGTGCACGAGGAAGTCGACGCGGCCGAGGCAATGAGGCGCCTATCTGAGTTCGTAGAACGGCGCTCGGAACGTGGCGCGCGCGGACAGGCAGTGGTTGCAGGACTCTTCCGCGCCGTCCATCCCGAAACGACGACCGGTGGCGTGTACGAGCCCAGCCACCACCTGCCTGGTGACGTCCACGTCCGGCCCGTTCCGGAGACAGGCATCGTCTCGCTGGCCATCGAGGTCCGGCAGAAGCGCGTAACCGAGGCTGGGGTCTTGGCATTCGCCCGGAAGTGCGCTCGCAAAGGCATCCAGAACGCGATCATCGTCGCGCTCCATCCCGAGCAGGCGTCGCTCGACACCATAGAGCTAGCCCGCCGCTGCCTGTGCGATTTCGAGGTCGGCGTCATCGTGGTCCCGTCGTTGCACGAATTGTTCGCCCTCATCGTCTCAGACTCCGGTCAACCGCACCACGCACTCCTGCAGCGGGCTGCCGACACGATCGCGGACACGCTTGTCGAGGTCGGAGCGTCTTCCGAGGCCCGCGCCGAGTTCGCGCGCCTCTGGCGCTGACTCTTGCCAGTCCAGCGAGGGTCTCAGTCCGCAGCGTTGGCGACGGCAGCGCCTGGCCCTCTGCCCGTCCCAGGGTGTGCTGAATGGTCTCCGCGCAGAACGAGGTACTCGTCCGGAACTGGGGCAAGAGCCTCTGCAGGAGGAATCGGCCTCCGATACGGAATCGCGAGCGTAGGGACCATGCTGTTGCCGTCCTGAAGCAGTTGTTGGCGCACGGCTCTCCCGATCACTTCGGCGAGAAGCGCAGGTACGGCGTTGCCGATCTGGCGCTGGACGGCGCGGCGATTGCCGACGAACCGAATGTGATCCGGGAACGTCTGAAGACGCGCAAGCTCGCGCGCGCTCAAGTACCGGCTCTCCCAGTGAAACGGGCCCACCGACGGTCCGGGTTGGGCCTGGATCGTCCACGCGGGCTGGTCCTTCGCGAGCTTCAGCAGGAAGTTCCAGAACCGCGTACGCCACCCGAACAGGGGCTCACCACCCTTGCGATCCGTGTGCCAAAGGTAGTTCTCACCCTCGGGGATCGAAGAGAGCAGCCGTGCCCATCGACCTCGGGCCGCGAGGTCCTCGTCGTGATCCGGCTTTAGCCCACCGATCGCATCCCACGCCGTCACGAAGGGTGCGCGGCCTTCGCCGTGCGTCGGCTCGGGGAACGAGAACGTACGACCTTCACGGTGGCCGACCATGAAGAAGCGCGTTCGACGCTGCGGCACCCCGAAGTCGACTGCGTTCAACACCGACCATGCGATCGCGTAGTTCACCCCACGCGATCGGTTGATCTCGTCGACCGCATCCTGAAGGAATTGAAGCCCCTCTTCCTTGCCAGAGTAGTTAATCCCATGAACGTTCTCGAGGACGAAGACCTCGGGAAGGGCGTCTCGTACGACACGCATGTACGCGACGAGCGTATCCGCACGCGGGTCATCGAGGCGCCTTGCATCACCGGACGCCCAGTAGCCGCTCTTCGAGAACGGCTGGCAAGGCGGGCCGCCAACGAGCAGCGCGGCCTCACCCTCACCGAGTTCGCCTGACTGCAATAGCGTGTCGCTCGAAACGGCGTGGATGTCGTCACAGATGAGGTTCCATCCATGCTTGGCGGCCGTACTCGCGGCGATCGGGTCGAACTCGACGCCCACGCGCGTGCGGAATCCTGCAGCCTCGAACCCTAGATCGAGGCCCCCCGCACCGGTGAACAGGCTGATCGACGAGCGCTTCGACATGGCTCGAGCATACCAGTACTCATTTACTCATTGCTCGTGTTCTAGGCACAGCCGTCGCGCGCAACCAGATGCTTCGCGGCGGACGGCCACGCTTCCGCGGTACGCTCCCATGCGATGAACCGCGTCGCCGTCGTCGGCGGGGGCCTCGCCGGCCTCGCCACCGCCCACGCCCTGCTTCGGGTGCGCCCCGACCTCGACGTCGTCGTGCTCGAGGCCACCGACGCCCCGGGCGGCAAGGTGCGCACGTCCGTCCAGGACGGCTACACCTTCGACTGGGGGCCGAACGGCTTCCTCACCAACGTGCCGGAGACGGTGGCGCTGGCGCACGAGCTCGGCCTGCAGGCGCGCCTGCGTCCGGCCGCCGACGCCGCGAGCCATCGGTTCGTCTACCGCGACGGTGGCCTCCGGCCGCTGCCGACCTCGCCGGGCACCTTCCTGCGCTCCGAGCTGCTCTCGCTCCCCGGCAAGCTGCGGGTGCTCTCGGAACCGCTGCTCGCGCGCGCCATCCGGCGCGAGGAGACGGTCTTCGACTTCGTCGCGCACCACTTCGGCCACGAGGCCGCGCGCGTCTTCGCCGGCGTCTTCGTCGCCGGGATCACGGCCGGCGACCCGCGCGAGCTGTCGCTCGACGCGCTGTTCCCGCGGCTGCGCCTGCTCGAGGGGAGCCACGGCTCGCTGCTGCGGGGGATGGCGGCCGCCCGGCGCGGCGAACGGGCGCGTCCTCGCGGTGCCGCCGAACCCATCGGTGACGGGCGCCTGACCAGCTTCGACGGCGGCGTGCAGGTGCTGATCGACGCGCTCGTGGTCGACCTCGGCCACCGGTTGCGCACGGCGGCGCCGGCCGTGGCGCTGCGCGACGCGGTCGGCCGCGCCGGTGGCGCGGTCGTCGAGCTCGCGGACGGCGAGACGCTGGAGGTCGACGCCGTGGTGCTGGCGACGCCCGCCTTCGCGGCCGCCGACCTGCTCGCCCCGACCGCACCGGAGGCTGCGGCGGCGCTCGCCGCCGTGCGCTACGCCGACGTCGCGGTGGTAGCGCTCGGGTACGACCGGATCGACGTCGCGCGCCCGCTCGACGGCTTCGGCTTCCTGGTGCCGCGTGGCGAGGGGGTGCGCTCGCTCGGCGTGCTGTGGAGCTCCTCGACCTTCCCCGACCAGGCACCCCCCGGCAAGGTGGCGTTGCGCGCGATCGCCGGCGGCACCCTCGACCCGGGCTTCGTGGCGCTCTCGGACGAGGAAGCCCTGGCCGCCGTGCGCCGCGACCTCGAGCGGACGATGGGGATCGTCGCCGAGCCCGAGTCGGTGCGGATCGTGCGCTGGCCGCGCGGCATCCCACAGTTCACGCTCGGCCACCGGGAGCGGATCGCGAGCGCCCGCGAGGCCCTCGCCCGCCGCTGGCCGCGGCTCGCGCTGGCCGGCAACTACCTCGACGGGGTGGGGCTGAACGACGTGGTGCGGAGCGCGCGGGCGGCGGCGGAGCGGCTGGCGGGGGTGCCGCGGGTCTGAACCCGCGGGGCGGGACGGCGCGGCGGCGATCGTCCGCCGTCGCTCGGCGGTCGCGCCCTCGGTGTGCTACACTCCCCCTTCGGAACCGCGCGCCTGTCGCGCGGACCGCGAGCCTACGCTGGGGAGGGTGACGACCCCCGCGCGAGGGCGGCCCCCCACCCGGAGGGCGCGCCCCGACCGACGGCTCCCTTCGACCGCCCGACGTCTTGCCTCGTTCGCGAGCGCGCGCCGGACGACCCCGCACCGACCGGTGTCCCCGGCAGTGCCCTCCCGTGCCGCGCGCTACGTCGCGCCGCCCGGGGTCGACGGACGTCGGACGCGCGGCCACGCACCACCAGCACATGTAAGGAGGTGCAACATGGCCGACACCGCGAAGTACGACCTCAACGTCATCCTCGATCCAGGCCTCACCGAAGCGCAGCTGCAGACGGAGAAGGACGCCGTCGTCACGCAAGTGGAGCGCGCCGAGGGATCCATCGTCGAGCTCGACGAGTGGGGGATCCGCCGCCTGGCGTACCCCATCCGCAAGGGCAACGAGGGTTACTACCTGATCTACCGCCTAGAGCTCTCGGGCACCGCCCCCAAGACCATCGAGGCCGCCCTGCGCCAGCGCGATAACGTCATGCGCGTACTGGTCGTCAAGGACCGCCCCGAGTGGAAGACCCGCAAGGCGAAGCCCGTCGCCGAAGGCGAAGGCGCCGCGGCCTGAGGGTCCCGGCCGCCAAAGCCGCCCGATCGGATCGGCCCGCACGTCGACCGGCGGTGAGGAGCACACGATGGCACGAGGACTGAACAACGTCTACCTGGTCGGGACGCTCACGCAGGCGCCCGAGCTCCGCTACACCCCTGGTGGCCTCGCCATCCTGGAGCTGAACCTCGCCGGCAACGACCACGTGGTCGGCGACGACGGTCAGCCTCGGGAGCTCGCTTGGTACCACCGGGTCACGGTGTTCGGCGCGCAGGGCGAGTCGTTCGCCAACCAGCTCGAGGCCGGCAGCGCCGTGTTCGTCGAAGGCCGCCTCAACTACCGAAGCTGGGAAGCGCCCGACGGGCAGAAGCGCGCGTCGCTCGACGTCACGGCGACCCGCGTCGAGGCCCTGGGCTTCGGCGGACGGGGCGACACGCCCACCGTCACCGACGCCCGCGGCCAGGAGCGCCTGCGCGACGCCCTCAACCAGGTCGTGCTCATCGGCAACCTCACGCGCGACGCGGAGCTCCGCTACACCCCCAACGGGAGCGCGGTCACGCGCTTCAGCGTGGCGGTGAACGAGCGCTACCGCGACCGCACCGGCGCCGACCAGGAGCGCACGCACTACGTCGACGTCAACGTGTGGCGGGAGCTGGCCGAGGCCAGCGCCACGCTCGCGAAGGGCGACCCGGTGTTCGTCATCGGCCGCCTGGTCAACGACTCCTGGACCGATCGAGACGGCAACAAGCGCTTCACGACGCGGATCGAAGGATCGCGCGTGGAGCATCTGACGCGTGGCCCCGGCGCTGGTGGAGCCGGAGCCCGCCCGACGACGTCCGCACGACCGGCAGCCCCTGCCGCCGCTAGCGCGGGCGCGTCCAGCGCCCAGACGCGTCAGCTGGACATCGACGAAGAGTTCCCACCGGAAGAGGACCTGCCCTTCTAATGCCTAGAGAATCCTCCCGAGGCGGCGGCGCCGACAAGCGCCGTGGCCGTGGCGGCGGCCGTCGCGGCCGTCGCCCCAAGGTCTGTGCGTTCTGCACGGGCGAGCACGAGATCATGGACTACCACGACGGCCGGATGCTGCGGCGCTACATCAGCGACACCGCCAAGATCCTCCCCCGTCGCCGCAGCGGCGTGTGCGCGAAGCACCAGCGCAGGCTCGCGGTCACCCTCAAGCGCGCGCGCATGCTGGCCATCATCCCGATCACGGAGAAGCTGGTCCGGAAATGAACGTCATCCTGCTCGAACCCGTCGACAACCTCGGTGATGCCGGCGAGGTCGTTCGCGTGCGCCCGGGCTACGCGCGGAACTGGCTCGTGCCGCAAGGGCTGGCGCTGCCGGCCACGAAGGCGAACGAGAAGGAGCTGCACGCGCGGCTCCTCCAGCGCGCCAAGCTGCTCTCCGAGCGCAAGAGCGACGCCGAGCGGCTCGGCGAGATCCTCGGCGACGCCGCCGTCACCATCCGCGTCAAGGCCGGCGAGGAGCGCATCTACGGCTCCGTGGGCAACCGCGACATCGCCGACGCGCTGCAGGCCGCCTTCGACGTCGAGATCGACCGGCGCAAGGTCATGCTCGCCGAACCCATCAAGACGCTCGGCGAGTACGTGGTGCCCTACCGCCCGCACCCCGACGTCACGATCGACATCAAGCTCCAGGTGGTCGCGGACGCCTGAGCGCCCACCGGCGCCCCGCTCGCATTCATCGAGAAAAGGACTGGTTCGCACCGCGAATCAGTCCTTTTCGTGTGTACATCTTCTCAGTTCACCGAGAAGCTAGACGCCTTCTCGTGGAACGCGTTCGGGCACGCCGCTCGGCCCCGAGGGCGTTCCGGTAGCCCGGACCGGGCTCGCCGCGACCGTGAAGGCTCGGCCAAGGTCGTGGGCTCAAGCCTCACGGTCGGGCCCGCACCGAGCGCCTAAGCTCCGGGTACACCTCGTGTTCCTCGTTAGGAGGACGCATGCGTACCCTGGTACCCCACGTCCGCTCCCGGTGGCTCATCGCTTCCATCGCCGTCGCGCTCCTGGCCGCGTGTCAGACCACGACCCCCGACCCCACGCGCACCACCGGACGGATCGCGGGCAGCCTCCTCGCCGGCGCCAGCCCGGGCCAGCTCGTCGCACCCCGCGCCGAGCCGAGCCAGGGCGCGACGTCCGCCTCCACCCCGCGCCCGGGCGACGTCGTCGCCGGCGAGGTGATCGTCCGCTTCCAGGACGACGCGATCGCCACGAGCGGCTCCCCCACGACCTGGGCCGTCGACGGCATGCGCCTGGACGTCGTGCGCGCGCTCGCGCTCCCCGGCGCCCGCTTGTACCGCGCGGTCGGTCTCGACGCGGCCGCCACGATCGCGCTCGCGGAGCGCCTCAGCGCGCACCCCGACGTGCGCTACGCGCAGCCGAACCTCGTCATGAGCACGTTCCAGACGGTGCCGAACGACCCGCTGTACGCACGGCAGTGGCACTACGAGGCCCTCCGCCTGCCCGAGGCCTGGGACGTGACCACCGGCGTCGCCGGCGTGGTCGTGGCGGTCGTCGACACCGGCATCCTGCACCGGACCGGCGACGCGGCCGCCACCCATCCCGATCTCGTGGGCCGGGTGCTCCAGGGGTACGACTTCGTCGCCAACCCGGACGTCGCGGGCGATGGCACCCCCCGCGACGACGACCCGTACGACGAGGACGTGGCCGGCGACGCCCACGGGACCCACGTCGCCGGGACGATCGGCGCCCGCACCGACGACGGCGTGGGCGTCGCCGGCGTCGACTGGGCCGCGCGGCTGCTGCCGGTGCGGGTGCTGGGGCTCGACGGGGCGGGCTCGCTGGCCGACGTCATCGACGGCACGCTGTGGGCCGCCGGCTTCTCGGTCGAGGGCGTCCCTTCGAACGCGCACTCGGCGCACGTGATCAACCTCAGCCTGGGCGGCGCGGCGCCGTGCGGGGCCTTCGAGCAAGAGGCCTTCGACCGCATCGCCACGTCCTCGCCGCGCAACGCGGTGGTCGTCGTGGCGGCTGGGAACGAGGGCGCCCCCGTGTCGGGCACGACACCCGCGAGCTGCAGCAGCGTCCTCACCGTCGGCGCCACCGACCAGCGCGACGTCCGCGCCGCGTACTCGAACTACGGGCCGCGGATCGACGTGATGGCGCCGGGCGGCGACCTGACGAGCGACCGCGACGCCGACGGCTTCCCCGACGGGGTCCTGAGCCTCGGGCGCACCGCGACCGGCTTCGGGTACCAGTACCTCCAGGGGACCTCGATGGCCACGCCGCACGTCGCCGGCGTCGTCGCGCTGATGAAGGCGCTCGAGCCCGACCTCTCCTTCGAGGAGGCACGCGCCTTCCTGGTGCTGACCGCCCTCCCCTTGAGCGCTGGCGAATGCGGCACGGGCGCGGCGAGCGACTGCGGCGCCGGGCTCGTCGACGCGGCGGCGGCGCTGGCCGCGCTGGCCGGGGGCACGCAGCCGACGCCCGACGACGGGGCCGTGGCGTTCGCGCCGGACCCGCTCGACTTCGGCCTGTCGACGGCCGAACGCCCGCTGACGCTCACGAACGTCGGCGGCACCGAGGTGGCGTGGGAGGTCTTCGTCTACGACCTGCTCCCGGGCAACCCCGGCGACGTGCCCGAGGGCACGATCTACGTGGCCGACGGGAACCCCGCCAGCGGCACGCTGGCCCCTGGGGCCAGCGTCACGACCGTCCTGGGCATCGACCGCTCGTTCCTGACCGCCGAGGGGACCTACCAGATCTTCCTGGTGTTCCGGGTCGACGGCGTCGAACAGGGCCTCACCGTCCGCTTCCAGAACGGCACGCCGCCGCTCTCGAGCCCGACCGGACCCACGTCGGTGGTCGCCTTCGCCGACGTCCGCGGCACGCTCGTCACCACGGGCGGTCAGGCCGCCGGCGCCTTCTTCCCCACCTTCGACTTCTCGGTGCCTGCCGACGACCACGTGGTCGTGGGTTGGACCGACCAGGACGACGACGGTCGGGTGGGGCCCGGCGACTTCCTGGGCACCTACCCTTCGTGGGTGCGGGTCGCACCAGGCGCGCGGGTGGCGGGCGTCGACATCGAGCTGGCCTCGGTTCTGGACGTCGAGGCCGCCCTGAGGGCCGCCGTGCCGTGGGCCGCCAGCGACGCGGTGCGCGCCGCGCTGGAGGCGAGCGCGGCGGCGGGCGTTCGCCGATGACGAACGCCGGGCGCCTCGGTGAGGCGCCCGGCGCGGTCACGCGTGCGGAGGCTCAGGGCCGGTAGCGCTCCACGCGGATCATGTTGGTGGTGCCGCGCAGGCCGAAGGGCACGCCGGCCGTGATCACGTAGCGGCTGCCCGGCTCGAGGAGCTTGCGTTCGGCGATCACGCGCTCGGCCACCGCGACCATCTCGTCCGTGGTGGCGATGTCGTCCGAGCGATGCGGGAGCACGCCCCAGGCGACCGAGAGCTGCCGGTAGGCGCGCTCCGACGGGGTGATCGCGACGACCGCCGAGGACGGCCGGTGGCGCGAGACGCGCAACGCGGTGCTGCCGCTGGCGGTGAACGAGACGATGAGGTCGGCACCGAGGGTGTAGGCCATGTCGCACGCGCCCTTGGAGACGGCGTCGGCGGTGGTGTCGTCGGGCTTGAGCGCGTGCGCGCGCATGTCCTCGACGTAGCGCGGGTCGCCCTCGACGGTGCGCGCGATCCGGTCCATCATCCGCACCGCCTCGACCGGGAACGCCCCGACCGCGGTCTCCGCGGAGAGCATGACCGCATCGGTCCCGTCGTAGATGGCGTTGGCCACGTCCGAGGCTTCCGCGCGCGTGGGCGTGGGGTTCTGGATCATCGACTCGAGCAT
>JARGGE010000459.1 GCA_029210865.1 Trueperaceae bacterium | reverse complement strand
CGTCCAGGCCGTCGTGTCGAAGCAGGCGGTCGACGAGGCCACCTTCGAGACCGCCCGCACGCTCGACCAAGAGAGCGCCGTCCGGGTGGCCGGCGAGGTCCGCGCCGACCCGCGGGCGCCCAGCGGCGTCGAGCTGGCCGTCCACACCATCGAGGTGGTGCACGCCAGCGAGGGCTACCCGATCACGCCCAAGGAGCACGGCGTCGACTTCCTGAGCGAGTACCGCCACCTGCACCTGCGCCACCGCGCCCCCTGGGCCATCCTGCGCGTCCGCGACGAGCTCGAACGCGCGGTACACGACTTCTTCGCCGAGCGCGGCTTCGTCCGGTTCGACGCACCGTTCTTCATGCCGACGGCCGTCGAGGGCACGACGAACCTGTTCGAGATCGACCTCTTCGACGAGGGCCGCGCCTACCTGTCGCAGTCGGGCCAGCTCTACGCCGAGGCCGGCGCGATGGCGCTCGGCGCGGTCTACACGATGGGGCCGGCGTTCCGTGCCGAGAAGAGCAAGACCCGGCGGCACCTGCTCGAGTTCTGGATGATCGAACCCGAGGTCGCGTACCTCGAGCACGACGGCAACGTTCAGCTGCAGATCGACCTGCTCGCCTACCTGGTCGGGCGCGTGCTCGAGCGGCGGCGGACCGAGCTCGACCTGCTCGAGCGCGACGTCGCCAAGCTCGAACCCGCCGCCGCCGGCGGCTACCCGGTCATCACGTACGACCGCGCCCTCGAGCTGCTCGCCGAGGACGGCGAGGCGCTGGCGTGGGGCGAGGACTTCGGCGCCCCGCACGAGACGCTCCTGGGCGCGCGCTTCGACCGGCCGGTGGTGGTCGAGCGCTGGCCGACCGCCGCGAAGGCGTTCTACATGGAGCCCGTGCCCGGCGACCCCACCCGCGTCCTGTGCGACGACGTCATCGCCCCCGAGGGCTACGGCGAGCTGATCGGCGGCTCGCAGCGCATCCACGACCTGGCGCTGCTCGAGCGCCGCATCGCGGAGCACGGCCTCCCGAGCGAGGCCTTCGGCTGGTACCTCGACCTGCGCCGGTACGGCAGCGTGCCGCACTCCGGGTTCGGCATCGGGCTCGAACGCACGCTGGCGTGGATCACCGGCGTCCACCACCTGCGCGAGGTCATCCCGTTCCCGCGCACCCTGACGCGCATGATCCCCTGAGGGGCCCCTGCGCCGCCGGGCCCGCCGGGCTCGACGGATGCCGCCACGGCGCGCAGCCAGGAGGCGGCGTCGCGCGTGCGGTCAGTCGCCCGCGACCGGGAGCGCCACGTGGCCCCACAGCGAGCGCGCTGGGGCACCGGCGACCGTGATGCGCACCTCGTCCGCCGCGGCCTCGGCGCGCGCGGTCGCGACGATCGAACGCAGCGCCGCGAGCTCCTGCGCGACCGCCACGCCGCCGCCGACGGCGGGCACCGCGACATCGACCACCGCGACCGTGCGCCGCTCGAGCTCGTACACGAACGCATCCGGCGCCGGCACCGAAGGCGGCCAAGCGCCGCGCTCGACGCGGTCCGCGCGCAAGGCCGCCAAGGCCGCCACCAAGCGGGCCCCGACGTCGTCGGCCTGCTCGCGCGGCAAAGCCACCTCGGCGTAGCCCGGTCGTTCGAGCCCTGCCTCGTCGACGACGACGAAGCGGACCTCGCGCGAGACCGTCGCGACCGCCTCCATGTCGAAGGCCGGGACCTCGCCCGGCGTCGCCACCGGCCGCCCGGCGAGCGCGCCGAGCGCGTACGTGGCCGCGAGCACGAGGGCGAGCCCGGAGACGAGGACCTGGGGGGCGGTCAGGACCCGCCGCGCGGACCGCTCGGCGTCGGCGTCCGCGGCGGCCGCGCCGGCCGCCGTGCGGGCCACCAAGCGCCGCGGGCGCCGGACCCTCACGGCGTCGACAGCGCCGCCACGAGCGCGGCCGCGAGCGAGCGGGGCAACGAGGGGTCCGCGAGGTCGATCGGCGACAGCTCGAGCAGGACGCCACGCCCGGCCGCCCCCTCGAGGACGGCCAGCGGCGCGCCCTCGACGGGATCCAGCGTCAACCCGGCCGCGCCCAGCGCGGTCCGCAGCGCCCCGGCGAGGCGCCACCCCGCGTCGACGTCGGCCACCAAGCGCAGCAGCAGGGCGCGCCGTACCGCGTCGGTGGCCGGGCTCGCGAGCGCCGACTCCGCGTTGCGGCGCACCGCCATCTCCATCGCCGACGCGCCGCTGGCCTCGCGGATCGTGGTCGTCGGCGTCTGCATGCAGCCCGACCGGATCCGCCCTGTAATGGCCGTCAACAAGGAGATCGAGCTGCGCTTCGTGCTCGGG
>JARGGE010000458.1 GCA_029210865.1 Trueperaceae bacterium | reverse complement strand
ATGAACATCACCCTGGTCTTCAAGAACTCGACCAACGAGATCACCCGGACCTGCCTGACCGAGATGGGCTTCCCGTTTGTGAAGCCCGAGAAGAAGCGAAACTGAATCGCTGGGATGGGCGTCGGCGAAGGCGACGAAGGCGTCGCGGTGCGCGCGCAGGTCGGCGGACCGCATGGGTGGGCGCTGGGGGGCGTCGATCACGGTGAAGCTCGCGGGATCGCGACCGAAGAACTCCGACAGGAACTGCGTGTCGGTGGCGTCCAGGCTGGCCGAGGTCGCCAGGATGCGCAGCTGGGGGCTGTCATGCGCGAGGCCCAGCCGGTCGAGCAGCAGCTTCAGGATGTACGACACCTCGGTGCCGGGCGTGCCGCGGTAGCTGTGTAGCTCGTCCACCACGAGATGGAACACGTGGTCCGGGTCGGACGCGAGCCACGCACGGGTCTGCTCGAACATCCCTTGCTCCAGCGCACGCATGAGCATGATGTTGAGCATCGAGTAGTTGGTGATGAGCACGTCGGGTGGCGTGGCGTGGGCGTCCCATCGCGACCAGAGTTCGCCGCCTTCGAGCCAGGGGAAGTAGTACTCGGAGCCGTCGCCGCGGTGACGGAGCTCGGCCCGGGCCGCGCCGGCCTCGCGCTCGAGCTTCTGGAGGTATGTCTTCAGGCGCTTGGTTCGTTCCGTGGTGATAGGACCCGCGAGGGGCGTGAGGCCGGTGTAGCGGCCGAACGTGATGCGGTTGCCGCTTCGGTCGCGATCGAGCCACGCCACCACGGCGTCGTCGTCGAGCACGGAACGTAGCCGGCGCATCTGGTCCTCGACCAGTGCGTTGAGGGGGTAGAGGATCACGGCGCGCAGCGCGTGAGGGCGCGTGTCGTGGGCCCACTGGGGTTGCCAGACCGACCCCCGACGCCACCAGGCGCGGTTCGCGGCGGGGGCCTTCGGGGGTGCCCAGGAAGCGCTCTCGGCCGCCAGGGCAGCGAACAGGTGCAGCAGGAACGCCTCCGTTTTGCCCGAGCCCGTGCCGGTCGTGATCACCACGTCACGCCCGGCCGTAGCGGCCTCTAGGGCGCGCCATTGGTGCTGGTAGAGCGGCCGGTTGTCTGGGAAAAGCGGCGCGGCGAGCGTCGTCAGGTCGCGGTAGACGGGGGGTAGCCGATCGGTGGCGGCCGCCAGGTCGTGCCCGCTGCTTTCGTACACGGGCACGGGCTCGATGAGCGGCGGCTGGGCGAGGACACCGGGCCGGGTCAGGAGTTCGCGTCGCTCCGTCGAGAGCGTCTCGTACCGCAACGGGAATGCGCTCTCGACGTACATGCGGTACACGTGCTCGATGCGCGCGTGCACCGCCAGGGCGTCGTTCATGCGGTCTCCACCGTGAGCGGGGCCTGGAGCTTCGCTGCCCAGCGCGTGGCGACGGCCGGCGCGACGTTCTCGTACAGCCACCACGCGTTGTCCCGGCGCGGGACAAGCCCGCTACTCAGGACCAACGCACGCTCGTACGCCTCGGGCGGGCGCTGATCGAGGGGGATGGCCATGCGCCACGACGAGGCGTCATAACGCAGCGGCATCAGGGCCCGCTCGGCCCGCAGTGCCAGGTACCGCAGCCCGTACCAGTCGCCGCGGCGCCAGTGTTCGCCGTCGAAGAAGAGGGTGACCGTGCGGTCGTCGCGGCCGGTGACCTCGTACATCCCCGGTTGACCGTCGAATCTGACAGGGTGGAACGCGACACCGTCGTGGCGCGCCATGCGTTGCGCTGACGGCGACACGCCGCCGACCTCCGTCAGCGAGGCAGCGAATTCGGTGACGGGCGGCAGGCGCGAGGCGAGGATCGCGGCGGGGTCCTCGACCACGCCATCGTCGTCAGGCGGCGCAACGGACGCGAGCCGGTGCGGCGCATGCCGTTGGGGACTGCGATCGCCGGCGTCGTCGACGCGGCGTGCGCCGGTGGCGAAACGCACGTCGCCGCCGTCTGGGGTTGGCGCAATCACGACCGCAGGCCGCGTGACGCCCCAGCGTTCGCCGTCGCTGGACACCTCGAGGTGGCCCAGGAGCCTGAGGTGGCGGGCGAGGCGCGCAGCGTCGCCGGGGCCGTCGTACCCGAGCGCCGCGCAGCTGGCGCGGAAAGTCGGCCAGCGGCCGTGGCCGACGGCGCTCAGGTACCAGAGCAGCCGCTCGGCGCGGTCGTCTGCGGACTCGTCGGCGTCGTCGGGCTCTACAGCACGGAACGGATCCTCAGCGGCATCCTGCTTGAGCTGGCGGTAGCTGAGGCAGTGGCCGAGGGCCGTCACGTCCACTTCGCTGGAGAAGACCCTGCCGAGTGCGGCCCGATCG
>JARGGE010000457.1 GCA_029210865.1 Trueperaceae bacterium | reverse complement strand
GCCCGCGCCTCGCGGAGCGCTCGAGCAGGCGCTTCTGGCTCTCGAGTCGACGCTGGCCCGGGCGCCGCCGCACGCGCACGTAGGTGCCGTCGGGCTGCAGCGCCCGCGCCTTGACGTTGTCGCGAAGCTCGAGCTCGAGCACCGCCATCACCTCGCGCTTGACGCGCGGGTCCTCGATCGGGAACACCGCCTCGACGCGGCCGTTGAGGTTGCGCTGCATCCAGTCCGCCGAGCCGAGGTAGATGCGCTCGGCGCCGTCGTCGTGGAAGTAGGCGACGCGGGCGTGCTCGAGGAAGCGACCGACGATCGAGCGCACCGAGATGCGCTCCGACACGCCGGGGACGCCGGGGCGCAAGCAGCAGATGCCGCGCACGATCAGGTCGACGTCGACGCCCGCCTGCGAGGCCCGGTAGAGCTCGCGGATGACCTCGGGGTCGACGAGCGAGTTCATCTTCGCGATGATGCGCGCTGGGCGACCGGCGCGCGCGTGGGCGGCCTCGCGCTCGATCGCCGCGAGCAGCTCCGGTCGGAGCGTCTCGGGCGCCACCCAGAGCTTGCGCCACGCGCGCTGCTTGCTGAAGCCGGTGAGCACGTTGAACAGTTCCGACACGTCCGCGCCCAGCTCGGGATCGCAGGTCAGCAGGCCCATGTCGGTGTAGAGCCCGGCCGTGCCGGGGTTGTAGTTGCCGGTGCCCAGGTGGACGTAGCGGCGGATCTCGCTGCCGCCGTTGGCGTTGGGCTCGCGCCGGACCACCAGCAGCGCCTTGGCGTGGGTCTTGAGGCTCGCGAAGCCGTAGACCACGTGCACCCCGGCGCGCTCGAGCTCGCGCGCCCAGACGATGTTGTTCTCCTCGTCGAAGCGCGCCTTGAGCTCGACCAGCGCGGTGACCAGCTTGCCGTTCCCGGCGGCGCGCGCGAGCGCGGCCACCACCGGCGACTGGCGACCGACGCGGTAGAGGGTCTGCTTGATCGCCAACACGTCGGGGTCGTCCGCGGCCGCTTCGAGCAGGCGCAGCACCGCGTCGAAGGCGTGGAACGGGTGGTGCAGCAGGACGTCGCTGGCCCGGATGGCCTCGAAGGGGTCGTCGACGCGCGTGAGCTGCCGCGGCATCCGCGGCTGGAAGGGCGGATCGCGCAGCTCCGGGATCGGCAGGCTCGCGAGCTCCATGAAGTCGGCGACGTTGAGGTGGTTGGGGATGTCGTAGACGTCCTCGGGCGCGACCCCGAGGGTGGTGCGCAGCTGCTCGCGCCAGGGCGCGGGCATCCCGGTCGCGACCTCGAGGCGCACCGCGTCGCCCCAGCGCCGGCGCCGCACCTCGTCCTCCATGGCGCGCAGCAGGTCGTCGGCCTCGTCCTCCGCGATCGCGATGTCGGCGTCGCGGGTCAGGCGGAAGCCATGGGCGCCCTGGACCGCATGGCCCGGGAAGAGCTCGGCCACCCGGTACCGGATCAGGTCCTCGAGGATGGCGAACGCGTAGCCGGGACCGGGCAACCGCACGAAGCGCGGCAGCACCGACGGCACCTGCACGATCGCCGTCCGGGCCGCGCCGTCCTCGAGGTCGACGAGCGCCACGAGCAACGAGAACGACAGGTTCGGCAGCCGCGGGAAGGGGTGGCGCGCGTCGATGCCGAGCGGCGTCAGCACCGGGAAGAGCTCCTCGTCCCAGAAGCGGTCGACGGTGGCACGCGCCTCGCCGTCGAGGTCGGCGACGTCGCGGATGACGACGCCGTGGCGCGCCAGCGCCGGGAGGACGTCCTCGCGGAGCACCCGTCGATGCTCGCGCACCATCGGGTGCAGCACCCCGCTGACCGCCGCGAGTTGCGCCTCGGGCGAGCGGTCGTCGGCGCCGCCGCTGGTCACGCCCGCGGCGAACTGGTCCTTGAGGCCCGCGTAGCGGATCATCATGAACTCGTCGAGGTTCGACCCGAAGATCGCGAGGAACTTCAGCCGCTCCAGGAGCGGCTGATCGGGGTCTCGCGCCTCGTCGAGGACGCGCAGGTTGAACGCCAACCAGGACAGTTCCCGGTTGAGGTAGAGCGAGGGGTCGCTCAGGTCCTTCGCTGCGGGCATCGCCCACCAGCGTAGCAGGGGCACGTCAGGGCTTCGTGGTCCGGGGCACCCGTCGCCGACGGCGCCGGCGCGCCGCCCCGCCCTGGCCGTGACCGGCCCGTGATCAGGGCCGCAGGCGCGCCGGGTCCGGCGCCTCCTCGACGAAGCGAAGGAGCTCGGTGCGCACGGTGGCGCCGTCGGCCGTCCCCTCGCCGGCGATGGCGAGGCCGGTGCGCGCGTCGACCCAGATCGTCGAGCGCCCGCCGTCCCCGCGGTCGACCGCCACCCGACGC
>JARGGE010000456.1 GCA_029210865.1 Trueperaceae bacterium | reverse complement strand
CATCGGCAACCGGCGGACCGGTCGGGCGTGGCAGACTGGCTGGCATCCCGCGCGGGGGGCGATCCCCGCGCCGCCCCGAGGTGCCGCGTGCCCGACCCGTCGCAGTGGCTCGTCTTCCTGATCGCCGCGTTCGTGCTGCTCGTCACCCCCGGACCGGCCGTGCTGTACGTCGTCACGCGCAGCCTCGACCAGGGGCGGCGCGCGGGCCTCGCGTCCGTCGCCGGCATCGGTCTCGGCACCCTCGGTCACGTCGCGGCCACCACGCTGGGGCTCTCGGCGGTGCTCGCCTCGTCGCCATTGGCCTTCGGCGCCGTCAAGTGGGGCGGGGCGGCGTACCTGGTGTGGATCGGCGTGCGCCGCATGCGCACGCCCGATGCCGAGGGGCCGCGCGCGCCGCTCGTCCGGCAAGGCTTGGGCACGATCTTCCGCCAGGGCGTCCTCGTCAACCTGCTCAACCCCAAGACCGCGCTCTTCTTCCTGGCCTTCCTCCCGCAGTTCGTGAACCCCGCGCACCCGGTGGCGCCGCAGATGCTCGCGCTCGGCCTGGCCTTCACGGCCATGGGGACCACGTCCGACGCGGCCTTCGCGCTGCTCGCCGGAACCGCGCGGCGCGCGTTGGTCGCCGGGCGCGGGCAGCGCTTGCTGGGCGCGCAGCGTTACCTGGTGGGGGGTGTCTTCGTGCTGCTGGGGGTGACGGCGGCGTTGACGCGCCCGGTCGGCTGACCCGCCGGCGTCGCGGGGCGCGCGATCAGCTGGGGGCGCGGGTCAGCTCGAGCGCCGCGTCGAGCGCGTCGGCGGCCGACCATCGCCGACCCGCGGACCAGGCGACGTCGAAGCCGGCGTCGGCCGCCGCGCGGGCCCGTGCGAGCCACGCCGCCTGCTGTGGCGCCATGAACGGTTCCAGCGGGACCCGGATCGACGCACGCAGCGCTTCGGCCGCCCCCCAGAGCTGGGCGGCGTCGAGGGGCCGGCCGAGGGCGGTCGCCAGCTTCCCGGCCTGCTCGAGCGCGGTCGGGACGCTGAAGGTGATGCCGAGGTCGCGGAGCAGTACGAGGCTCTCGCGCAGGTGGCGACGCGCTTCGTCGCTGCGCCCCTCGTCGATCGCGACCAGCGCGAGGCTGCCCAGCACGTTGGACGTCATCTGCCGGTTGCCGAGCGCCCGCTCGAGGGCGACGCACTCTTCGTAGGGCGCCTTGGCGCCAGCCGCATCGCCCAGGTAGAAGGTGGCGTCGCCGAGGTTGTTGAGCAGGCGCGCGATCGCGGCCTGGTAGCCGTTCCGGCGAGCGAGGACGAGCCCGGCGGCGTAGTGGGCGCGCGCATCGGCGTACCGGCCGCGGTACACGTCGACGATCCCGAGGACCGAGAGGGCGTCGGCCTCGTCGTTCTCGGCACCGAGCCGGCGCGCGAGGTCGAGGCTGCGGGCCAACAGCGCCTCCGCGGCGACGGTGTCGCCGGCGAGCACGTGGAGGAAGGCGTGCCGTTGCAGCGAGCGAGCGAGCTCCGGGCTTCCCTCGAGCGGACCGGTGCGGTGGAGGAGCACGTCGTACCAGCGCAGTGCCTCCGCCAGGTGGCCGCGCCGGATCCAGAACTGCGTCAACGCCCTCGTGAGCTCGAGCAGCGTCGTCGCGTCGGGCCGCGCGGCGGCCCACGTGAGCGCCCCGTGCAGGTTGGCGTGCTCCAACTCGAGCACGTCGAGCCAGGCGCCACCCGACGGGGTGTCGAAGTGCGCCTGCGCGGCCTTCGCGACGCCGAGCGTCCAGCTGGCGTGCCGCTCCGACGTCCGCGCCAAGGTGTCGGGTCGTTCGACGAGCTTCTCCCACGTGTACTGGCGCAGGAGCGGGTGGCGCTCGTAGCGGTCGCCGCCCGCCGGGACCACCAAGGCCTGGGCGACCAGCGACGCCAGCTCCGCCATCGTCGCGCCCGCGACGGCGAACGCGGCATCGCGGGTGAACCCGCCACGGAACACGGCGAGGCGCTGCAGGCAGTCGCGGTCCTTGGGGTGGAGCCGCTGCCAGGAGTGCTCGAACACGACCCGCAGGCTCCGGTGGCGATCGGGGGCGGACCGGGTGGTCGCTTGCAGGAAGTCGAGGTCGGCCGCGATCTCCGCGGCGATGTCTGCCACCGGAAGCACGGCGACGAGCGCGGCGGCGAGCTCGATCGCGAGCGGGCTGCCGCCCGTCATCCGGTGGATGGCCACCACGTGGGGGAGGACCTCGGCGGTGATCTGGAACGACGGCTGCACGCGTTGCGCTCGGACCTCGAAGAGCTCGATCGCGGGCCACGAGAGCGCCTCTGGGACGTCCGAGACGTCGCTCGGCCCCGGCATCCCGCCTACGGGGTAGAGC
>JARGGE010000455.1 GCA_029210865.1 Trueperaceae bacterium | reverse complement strand
GGATGGTGGTGGGGGGCATGGGTCGAGCGTACGAGGTGGCGCGAAGCGGCGACCGTGGCGGCGGGGTGGGTGCCTAGGGTCGTTGGGCTCGTGCCGGATCGAGCCATGGCCAGGGTGGAGCCGAGGCGTTCGATGGGCCGACGGCGACGGTCACGAGCGCAACGGTATCAAACGATGATATCATTTGTTCCATGACTGGTGCGCGCGTACGTCGCGATCCCTCCTGCCGACAGGACACCGCGTGCGAGACCGCCACCGCCACACCCTCGAGAAGCTGTTCCGGCGTCCACCGCCGAGCGACGTCGCATGGCGGGACGTCGTGGCGTTGATCCTCGCGCTGGGCGGCGAGGTCCGGGCCGGGTCGGGGTCGGTCCGCGCCGTCTCGTTGCGGGGCCGCGACCTCGTCGTTCATGAGCCGCACCCTCGGGGCGACCTGCCAAGAGGCTTGCTCGTGCGCATCCAACGGTTCTTGAGCGAGATGGGAGGGTGCCTCGATGACCTCGAACACGATGCGGTACCGCGGCTACGTGGCGGCGATCACCTACGTGGCCGACGAGCGCCGGTTCTACGGCGACGTGCTCGACCTGGCCGACGCGATCGCCTTCAGCGGGTCGTCGGTGGTCGAACTCGAGGAAGGCTTCGCCGCGGCCGTCGACGCCTACCTCGATTGGTGCGCCGAGCGCGGGAAGGAGCCGGCGAAGCCGTTCTCCGGGCGGGTGCTGTTGCGGCTGACGCCCGACCTGCATCGTGCCGCCACGCTGGCGGCGGCCGCGCAACGGCAAAGCGTGAACGCGTACCTGGTGGGGTGCGTCGAGCGTGCGCTCGTCGCCGAGGGCGTGGCCGCGCCCGTCGCAGACGGCGACGCCAGGGTCGCTCATGGACCTCGATGATGGGGCGGCCGCCGGCGGGACCGGCCCCGCCGCGGCGCGAGCGAGGACCGAGATGCCGGACGGACGATCGGCCCGAGTCGATCGTCCGGTCCGGATCTGGGCGACGGCTGGTGGGCGTACCTTGGACCCCATGGACGATCTCGAGCGGGTCGTGACCGCCCTCCGCGAGGCCCGTGGCGTCGTCGTGCTCACCGGCGCGGGCGTGTCGGCCGAGAGCGGGTTGCGCACCTTCCGCGGCCCCGACGGCTGGTGGCGCGGTCATGATCCGCTGCGCCTCGCCACACCCGAGGCGTTCGCCGCCGATCCGGCGCTGGTCAGCGAGTGGTACGACGAGCGCCGCCTCGGCGCGCTCGCTGCGCACCCCAATCCCGCCCACATCGCGCTGGCGGCGCTCGAGCGACACCTCGTCGCGGCCGGGCGTCGCTTCCTGCTCGTCACCCAGAACGTCGACGGCCTCCACCGGCGCGCCGGGAGCCGAGCGGTGGTCGAGCTCCACGGAACCATCACGGTATGGCGCGACCACCGCAGTGGGCGGCGGGTGACGCCTCCGGCGACGCCCTTCGCGTCGCATCCTCAGCCGGGCCCGGACGGTGGCCACTTGCGGCCGGACGTGGTCTGGTTCGGCGAGGCGTTGCCGTCGGCGGCGCTGGCGGAGGCCGAGGCGGCCTTGGGGTGGTGCGACCTGTTCGTGGTGGTGGGGACGAGCGCCGTCGTCTACCCGGCCGCCGGACTGATCGAGGGGGCGGCGGCGCAGGGGGCGCGGTGCGTCGAGGTCAACCCGGAACCGTCGGCGGCGAACGTGCACACGCGGCTCGTCGGACGGGCCGGTGACCTGCTGCCACGGCTGGTGGCGCGGGCGTTCGGGGCTGGGTCGAGTTCGACCCAGGCGTGATGGCCGGCGACTCGGATTCGGATCCGGGTTGCGTCGGCCATCGACCGGACGCCCCGCTCGAGCGTCACCGGTCCGACCGCGGGACCCTCAGGTACCTGGCCATGTACGGCAGCGCCTCGACCAACAGGGGCTTCCACGCGGCCCAGTCGTGGCCGCCGTCGATCACGCGGAGCTCGGCAGCGCTTCCCGCCTCCTTGTTCAGCCGCTCGAAGAGCAGGGTGGCCTGGTAGTCGACGTTGTAGGCCCACCCCTCGGGCTCGTTCCAGTCGTCGTCGCCCACGCCGATGAAGACCGGCACCTCCAAGCCCCGTGCGAGGTAGCCCTCGAGCGCGGCGGGGTAGTTGCGCGCGTCCCAGAGGTCCGGTTCGAACGGCGTGCCGAACGCGCCCGTGCTGCGCGCGCTCGAACCGAGGGGCGGCTGCTCGGCGTAGAGGGCGGGGCTCAGGAGCGTCGCCGCGCGGAACACGTCGGAGTGCACGAGCGCGTACCGCAACGCCCCGTAGCCCCCCATCGACAGCCCGACCACGGCGCGCCCCCCGCGGTCCTCGATCGTCCGGAACGTCGCGTC
>JARGGE010000454.1 GCA_029210865.1 Trueperaceae bacterium | reverse complement strand
GTACCCCAGTCTACCAAGGCGGGCCCCCCGCGCCGGAGCGATCCGCCTCACCCCGGGCACGCCGGCGGCACGTCAGGCGCGCGTCGGGGACGGCTCGGCGCGCGTGCTAGCGTGAGCGGGATGGACGCTTCGGTCGCACGCACGCGCTGCCCCGCCGCCGCCGGCATCGAGGTGCTGCAGGAGAAGTGGGTGCTCCACATCGTCCACGCGCTGCTCCAGGGCCCCAAGGGCTTCAACGCGATCGGTCGCGAGGTGGGCGGGTGCAACCCGACCACGCTCACGCAGCGCCTCTCGCGGCTCGAGGCGCTGGGCCTCATCGAGCGCACCGAGGGCGACGGGACCTGCCGGGCCTGCTACCGTTTGACCCGCGCCGGCTCGGAGCTCGATGGGGTCATCGGCGCCATCCGCGCCTGGGCCGGGGCGTACCTGGCCACCGACGCGGCCGACGCCTGACGGCCGGCCCGGCCGGGCGAGCGCTCTCCGATCCCGTCAGCCGCGGCGACCGAACAGGCCACCGCGCTTCTTGTGCAGCTCGTCGAGCTGCTCCTGCAAGCTCTTGTTCAGTTCCTTCGACTTCGCCAAGCGCGCCTTGAGCGAGTCGTTCTCCTCGCGCAGCGCGGCGGTGAGCGCGCGCAGCTTGCCGAGCTCGGTGGCCGGCGTGCCACCGGAGACCATGCCGCCGGGGTGGGGGACGCCGTACTCGCCGTGCACCGGCTCGAGGACGCCGCTGTTGAAGACCGCGCGCGGCGTCATCCCGTCGTCCGACGGGTGCGCGACGAGCAGGTGCTCGAGCCGTTCGCGCAGGTTCTTGTCGCCGAGGGGCCGGGGGAGCAGCAGGTCGGCGCCGGCGCTCCGCGCCAGGCTGCGGACCTTCTCGCCGAGCCCGCCGGTGGTGGGCGTGTCGGCGACCAGGACCACCTTCACCTGCTCGAGGCGGCTCACGCTCTTGGCCTTGCGGCACACCGTGTAGCCGTCGACGTCGGCCAGGTCGGTGGCCAGGAGCATGGCATCGGGCGTGTGTTCGCGCAGGTACGCGAGCGCGGCGGGACCGTCGTCGACCAGCGTCAGGTCGAAGTCGGCCCCCAGCATGACGTCGATCAACTGACGTTGCAGCTCGTCGGGTTCGGCCACCAGAAGCGTTCGTCGGCTCATCGTCCAGGCACGCTACCACGCGTCCCCGGGCGGCTTCCGTGCCGTGTGAGGCGCGTGCCGTCGCCTCGTAGGCTCCTCAGGGGGTGTCCTTCATGGGGAGGTTGGCGACGAGCACCATGCGGTCGCCCTGCTGCTCGAAGCGCACGTCGTAATCGGTCCCGTCGGACGGGAAGTACTTGGCGATGACGCCGAGCAGCTCGCCCTTGAGGTCCTCCATCTTGCCGGGCGCGAGCTTCGCCCGGTCGTAGGAGAGCACGAGCTTCAGGCGCTCCTTCAGGGCGTCCTTGCTGCGCTTGCGGCCGAAGAAGCGGAACACCTCAACGCCCCCCGAACAGGCGCCGCAACCCGGCGAAGACCCCGGTCGGGGCGTCGAGGTCGGGGTAGGCGACGTCCTCGCCACGCAGGCGCCGCGCGATGTCGCGGAAGGCGCCACCCGCCGAGGCCTTGGGGCCACCGTCGTCGAGCG
Source organism: Trueperaceae bacterium (assembly GCA_029210865.1). GTDB lineage: Bacteria > Deinococcota > Deinococci > Deinococcales > Trueperaceae > JAABTL01. Next base: position 736 of record JARGGE010000454.1, on the reverse strand, counting down.
AGGCGGGGTTGCCGACGTTCGTCGACACCAGGATCCGCTCGTCCTCGGGGACGATGCCGATGAGCTTGACGCCGAGGATCTCGAGCACGTCGTCGACCTCGAGCATGTCGCCGCGCTTGACCATCGCCGGACGCAGCCGGTTGATGATCAGCCGGACCTCGGTGATCTCGCGCGCCTCGAGCAGGCCGATGATGCGGTCGGCGTCGCGGACGCTCGAGACCTCCGGGTTGACGACGACCAAGGCCCCCTGCGCCGCGCTGGCGGCCGTCTGGAAGCCCGTCTCGATCCCGGCCGGGCTGTCGATGAGGACGCGGCCGAAGCCCTCCTCGTCGATCAGCAGCCGCACCGTTTCCTGCATGCGCGCTTCGCTCAGCGAGCTCTTGTCCTTGGTCTGCGAGGCGGCGAGCAGGTAGAGGCTCTCCACCCGCTTGTCGCGGATGAGCGCCTGGCGCAGCTTGCAGCGCCCCTCGAACACGTCGATGAGGTCGTAGACGACGCGCCCCTCGAGGCCCATCACGACGTCGAGGTTGCGCAGGCCGACGTCGGTGTCGATGACGCAGACCTTCTCGCCCTGCTTGGCCAGCGCGGCCCCCACGTTCGCCGTGGTGGTCGTCTTGCCCACGCCCCCCTTGCCCGATGTGATGGTGATCGTCCTCGCCGGCATCCGCTCTCCTCTCCCCCGTAGGTGGCCTCACTGGCCACGCTAACCTTCAGTCCACGGCCTCACCATGATGGT
>JARGGE010000453.1 GCA_029210865.1 Trueperaceae bacterium | reverse complement strand
CGGCTCCGACGAACGCTCCAGTGAACGCGTCGGTCACGAGCTCGAGGTTGAAGACGTAGCGCTCGCCGTTGAGTGTGACGGCGATCTCTGTGCCATCGCCGACCCACTGCGCGCCGGCGAAGAAGGTCTCGAAGCCTCCGAGCAGCGCGCTCGCGTCGGGCGGTCGGCCTCGCCGCTTCGGGATGCGCACGCCCTCGAACTCGAGGATGTCGCGGATGTGCCGCCGCGACAGCCCGACGCGCCAGTCGTGCTGCACGTGGCGACAGAAGCTCTTGAAGTCGCCGTCCCACGTCTCGAAGGCGTTGAGAACGGTCTCGACTTGCGGGATCGTGGGGCCGGTGAGGGTGGCGAGGTTCTTCGGCGGCTCGACCTGGGGGCGCTCGCCGGCGACCCAGGCCTTCAGCGTGCCGAGCGGGATCCGGGTGACGTCGGCGAAGTCGGCGAGGGAGACGTCGCGGCGCTCCGCGGCGAGCTCGAGCACGAAGCAGCAGAAGCCGTGGGAGTATCGACTCCGCGCGCCGTTACCACAGACGCAGCCCGGGTTCGCGTAGACGAAGTCGAGCAGCTTGCCGCGCAGCTCGTGGGCCGTCTCGGCGTCCATGGCCTTGCGGCTGCCAGAGGGACGACCCGGCGGGCGCAGCAACTCGGGGAGTGCTGTCTCGACGGCGGCCTTGGCCTTGTAGGCGGTGGTCCGGCCAGCCCCCGCCGCCGCGATCGCCTCGTTGGCGGTGGGAGCGGGCAGTCCGAGCTGGAGCAGGTGCGGAATCGCAGCGAGGAGGAGGCCGGCGAGCGCGCCGGAGGGTAGGTTGGGCATGGCCTCGGGGTCCGGTGGTTGGGGGGGTTGCAACGCCCGTCTACCGGGTTCCCCGAGTGCCGCCCCCCTCTACTTCGACGCGAGCTCGAGCAGGCGGCGGCCCATCAGCCACACCTCGGTCTTCCCGTCGCGGCTGGTCACCTTGAACAGCTCGAGCAGGCGATCGCGCAGATCGAGCAAGTCGGTGTGGGCGGTGGCGCCCGCGCCGGACTCGATGCGGGCCATGACCTCCTCGACGCGGCCGTAGAAGCGGTCCGCGGGCACGAGCAGCCCGCCGAGCGCGTGGTGGGTGCGGCGGTGGTTGTACCAGTGCAGGTGCGCGGCCAGCCGACGCTTCATCTCGGCGAGGTCGTAGAAGCGGTGGACATCGAACAGCTCCTTCGCGAGATTTGCGTTGAACACCTCGATCTTGCCGTTGTGCTCCTTGTGTTCCGCGACCACCTGGTCGATGCCGAGCTCGGTGAGCAGCGCCGTGAACCGGCTGATGCCGCGCCACGACCAGAAGGCCGAGCCCTTGTCGTGCATGACCATCTCCGGCTTGCCGTGGCGCGCGACGGCATCGGTGAAGGTCTGGACGACGAGCTCGGCGCGCTCGGCATCATCGACACCGTGACCGACGACGAAGCGGGAGTAGTCGTCGATGAGGATGAGGCTGAAGGTGCTCGCCCGGTTGATGTGCCGATGGACGAAGTCCAGGTGCCACAGCTGAGAGGGCCTCACCGACTCGTAGCGCTTGTCGTGGGCATCGCGACGGACCTTCGGCGGCCGGTAGCCCGCGGACTCCATCACCCGGCGAACCGTGTTGACCGCGACCTTCACGCCCCTGCGGCGGAGCTGGTTGCGGATCTGGCTCGGACCGAGCCCCGGGTGCAGCCTCCACAGGTCGAGGATCTCCTTGTCGCGCTGGGCCTCGATGTCCGCGGGATCGGGCCCCGAGGTGGGCGACGGCACCTTGCCTTCGGCGGCGAGGGCGAGCTTGCGGCGCCACTCGTAGATGGAGAAGCGGCTCATGCCGAGCTGCTTGGCCGCTGCCGTCGGGCCGATGTCGGCGGCGAGCTCGAGAGCGCGGGCCTTCTCGGACGGCGTGTAGATCCGGGCGACAGTCTTCTTCGGCTCGTCCGGTGTGGCCTGCGGCGTCGGCGCCGTTGACCGGCGCTGCGCGCCCTGCCTGGCCTGCTTGCGGGCGAGGTAGGCCCAGTTGTTGACGCTGCCCTTGGGGATGCCGAGCTGCTTGGCGGCGGCGGTGACGCCGATGTCGGCGGCCAGGGCGATGGCAGCCTGACGCTGCTCCGTGGTGTACTTCCTGGGAGGTGTGCTCATGATGACGCTCCACCGCAGATCAGCCACCCCGAGTCGTTCGGGGTTTCAGCTCATCTGCGGATGTTCAGCGTCAGGCAAGAGCACGTACCCCTCGTGCCGCTTGTGCCAGTCCACGCAGTTCCGCCGGTGGCGCTCGCGCTGGCACGCCTCCGAGCTGCAGGTCTTCTGCCGGTCGCCAGCACGTGGATGCGGGGTGAACACCTGGCTACACACCAGGCAGGGTCGC
>JARGGE010000452.1 GCA_029210865.1 Trueperaceae bacterium | reverse complement strand
GTCGAGCGCGTCAGCGCGAACACGAGCAGGACCACGCTCACCGGATGCAGGAGGCCCAGCCAGGCCGCGTGCCCGGCGCGCCGGCCGTGCGCCGCGTAGGCGAGCAGCGCGCACGCGACCACCCCGATGCCGGCGGCGCGCACCGACGGCGGCCCGACGAACGGTGCGAGGAACGGCGCCACGTGGGTGGCGAGCAGCGCGGCGACGGCGAGGAGGGCGACCACCGGGCGGTACCCCACGGCCGCGAAAGCGTTCTTCTCGAGCCCGCTCAGCGCCGCGCGCAGCGTGGGGTACCAGACCACCGACGCCAACTCGGGCGCGAAGGCCACCGCGGTGCGCCCGCCGGCGGCCTTGAGCGCGCGCGCCAGGGCGAGGTCGTCGTCGGGTCGCGCGCGCACCGCCGCCAGGCCGCCGGCCCGCTCGAGCGCCGCGCGCCGGTACAGGCCGAACGCGCCGATCCCGAGCGCGTGCCGCGAGCGCGGATCGCGGGCCAACCAGGGCCGCGTCAGCAGCGTGAGCAGCAGCGTGAAGGCCGCGACGAAGCCGCGCAGCCACGGGCCGTGCGCCACGAAGCGCGGCACGTAGGCGACGTGGTCGAGCCCGTCGCGCGCCGCCCAGGCGAGCGCGACCCTTGCCGCCGCCGGGTGGAGCACGACGTCGGCGTCGGTGAACAGCAGCCAGGGCGCCTTGGTCGCGGCGGCGCCGACCGCCAGCGCGTGCACCTTGCCGAGCCAGCCGGCGGGCGGCTCGTCGGCGCGCACGACGCGCGCCCGGGGATCGCCCTCGAAGGCGCCGGCCAAGACCGCCGCGGTGGCGTCGCTCGAGCGGTCGTCGACCACCACGATCTCGAGGTTCGGGTACTCGAGCGCTCGCCAACTGCGGACCGCACGCGCCAGCGCGGCCGCATCGGCGGGCGTGCCCGCCTCGTCGCGCGCCGCGACCACCAGCGCCAGCGCCGGTAGCTCGCCGTCCACCCCACGAGGGTCGCGCGGCGACCGCACGGGCACCCGCCGCAACCCCCACCACCACCACGCCGGGATCGCCACCCACAACACCACGGCGACGGCCATCGCCCATCCGATCACGTCCCACGCCAGGCCGTCCACGCCCACGAGGTTAGCCGGTGCGCGCCCTGGTACCGTGAACGGCGAGCATGGCCGCCGACCCCGACCTCGCCGCCCTGTCCCGCTGGGCGCTCGTCCCCCGACTGCTCCACGACGTCATCGACCCCGACGCCGCCGTGGACCTGCTCGGCGCGATGCGCCCGAGCCCCCTGGTCCGGCGCGTGATCGGTGCCCCCCGCACCGCGCCCGACGAGACCCTCACGCTCGTCGACGCCGCCCACGTCACCGCCGGGCACCCGCAGGTGGTGCCGGTCCTGGCCCCGGCGAAGATGGGCGACCTGATGCGGGAGGTGCGTCGCCTGGTGGCGCTGGACGTGCCCGCGGTGGCGGTCGACCTCGGTGCGCTCGCCGACGTCGCGCCGTTCGGGCCGCACGCCTGGCACCCGCGCACCCGCGAGGACCTCGCCGAACTGGCCGCCGCCGCGGGCCGGCCGGTCTGGCTCCTCGGCGTCGCCTCGGCGGACGACGCCACCGTCGCCGCCGAGGCGGGGCTCGACGCGATCGTCGTCGACGGCGCCGTCGGGCGCCACATGGGCGGCCTCGCCACCGCCGACGTGCTCCCCGAGGTCGTCGACGCGGTCGCCGGCATGCTGCGGGTGCTCGCGGGCGGCACGGTGGCCGGTGGCCTCGACGTCCTGCGCCTGATCGCCCTGGGCGCGGACGCCGTCATCGTCGGCGGCGAGCGCCCGACCGCCGCGATCGAGGAGGAGCTGCGCTACGCGATGCGGCTCACGGGCTGCGCCACCCTCGCCGACGTGGGCTACGACGCGCTCTTCGAGCCGCTGTTCGCCGAACCGTGATCGCCTTCGTCGAGGGCACCGTCGAGGAGGTGGCTGGCGACCGCCTGGTCGTGCGCGCCGGCGCCTTCGGGGTCGAGGTGCTCGCCACGCCCAAGACGCTCGCCGCCGCGCGCCCGGGCGCCGTGGTCCGCCTCGCGACCCACCTGGTCGTGCGCGAGGACGCCTGGACGCTGTACGGCTTCGCCGACGCCGACGGCCGCGCCGCCTTCCGGCACCTGCTCGGCGTCGGCGGCGTCGGGCCGAAGCTCGCGCTCGGCATCCTGTCGGCGCTCACGCCCGCGCAGATGGCGCTGGCCGTCGCCACGGGCGACGCCGCCCTGCTCGCCACCGCAGGCGGCAGCATGATCGGCCCCGCCCTCGCGGGTGTCGCCGCCGATGCACTCGGCACTCCGGTGATGTTCCTCGCGGCAGCAACCCTGCCGGGCGCGCTGGCGCTGCTCTTG
>JARGGE010000451.1 GCA_029210865.1 Trueperaceae bacterium | reverse complement strand
CGGCTCGATCCTGGTGCCCGACCAGGTGGCCGGCCTCCAGGTGTTGCGCCCCGACCACTTCCCGGTCGCGAACGCCGTCGGCGCGGCGATCGCGCAGATCTCCGGCGAGGTCGACCGGGTGTTCTCGCTCGCCGAGATGCCGCGCGAGGAGGCCGTCGCGCAGGCGAAGCGCGAGGCGATCGAGCGGGCGGTGATGGCGGGCGCCGATCCCGACGCGACCAAGGTCGTCGACGTCGACGACGTGCCGCTCGCCTACCTGCCTGGCAACGCCACGCGCATCCGGGTCAAGGCCGTGGGGGACCTGGGTGGGTTCTGAGCGCTGGCGCATCGCCGAGAGCGATCTCGAGGCGCTGGCGCTCGGGGCGGCCGTCTTGGGGACCGGTGGGGGAGGCAACCCGTACGTGGGCATGCTCCGGTTGCGCGAGCTGCTGCGCGCCGGCGCCAGCGTCGAGGTGGTGCCGCTCGACGCGGTCGTCGACGACTGGCAGGTGGCCGGGGTGGGCGGCATCGGTGCACCGGTGGTCGGTGTGGAGAAGATCGAGGCCGGCGACGAGTGCGCGCGCGCGATGCGCGCCGTCGAGCGCGTCACGGGGCGCGCGATGGACGCGCTCATCGCGGTCGAGATCGGCGGCGCCAACGCGATGGAGCCCATGATCGTCGCGGCGCAGACCGGCCTTCCGGTCGTCGACGGCGACGGCATGGGGCGCGCCTTCCCTGAGGTGCAGATGACCACCTTCTTCATCCACGGCGCCCCCACGACGCCGGCCGCGCTCGCCGACGACAAGGGCAACGAGGTCGTCTTCGGCGCGGTGCAGGACATGTACTGGCTCGAACGCTTGGCCCGGCGCGTGACCGTCGAGATGGGGGCCGCGGCCGGCATGGCGCAGGCGCCGATGCGGGGCGACTTCGTGAAGGCGACCGCGGTCCCCGGCACCGTGCGGCTGGCGCTCGACGTGGGCCGCGCCGTGGTCGCCGCCCGCCGAGCGCGCAGCAGCGTGGTCGCGGCGCTCGCCGACCTCGTCGGCGCCGTGCGCTTGTTCGAGGGGAAGATCGTCGAGGTCCGCCGTGAGCTGCGCGGCGGGTTCGCCGTCGGCCACGTCGACCTCGAGGGGAGCGACGTCGACCGCGGGCGCGACGCCGCGATCGACATCCAGAACGAGAACCTGGTCCTGCGGGTCGAGGGCGAGGTCGTCGCCTCGGTCCCCGACCTGATCATGGTGCTCGACGCCGACCACGGCGAGCCGATCACCACCGAGGTGCTGCGCTTCGGGCAGCGCGTGGTGGTCATCGGCCTCCCCTGCCACGAGCGGCTGCGCAGCCCGGAGGCGCTGGCGGTCGTGGGGCCCGCCGCCTTCGGCTACCCCGACCTGACCTTCCGACCGCTGGCCCCCGAAAGGAGCGCCCATGCGCATCATCCAAGCTGAGGACCTCGAAGACGTCGCCGTCGGCGCGGCCGTGCTGGGCACCGGCGGCGGCGGCGATCCCTACATTGGCAAGCTGATGGCGAAGCAGGCCATCCGGGCCCACGGGCCCGTGCGCCTCATCGACGTCGACGAGCTCGACGACGACGCGCTGGTCGTCCCCGCGGCGATGATGGGCGCCCCCACGGTGATGGTCGAGAAGATCCCGCGCGGCGACGAGCTCACGACCGCCTTCAGGAACCTCGAGGCCTACCTGGGCCGACCGATCACCGCCGTGCTCTGCGGCGAGGCGGGCGGCATGAACTCGACGACGCCGTTCGTGGTCGCCGCCGAGACCGGCCTGCCGCTCGTCGACGGCGACGGCATGGGGCGCGCCTTCCCCGAGCTGCAGATGGTGAGCTTCACGCTGCACGGCGTCGCCGCGACGCCGATGGTGATGGCCGACGACAAGGGGAACTCGGTCGTCATGAACACCGTCGACAACCGCTGGACCGAGCGGATCGCGCGCGCGGCGACGATCGAGATGGGCGGCTCGGCGCTCATCGCCTTCTACGCGATGGACGGCGCCACCGCCAAGCGGGCGGTGCTGCGCGGCACCGTCAGCAAGGCCCAGGACATCGGTCGCGCCCTGCGCACGGCCCACGCGGAGAAGCGCGACGGGGTCGAAGCCATCCGTGCCCACCTCGAGGCGTTCCCGCTCTTCTCGGGCAAGATCGTCGACGTCGTGCGGCGCACCGAGGGGGGCTTCGCCCGCGGCGAGGCGGTCATCGAGGGCGTCGACGCGGACGCCGGCCGCACGTGCCGGATCGCCTTCCAGAACGAGTTCCTCGTCGCCCGCACCGAGGACGCCGTGCTCGCCACCACCCCCGACCTGATCACCATCCTCGACGCCGATTCCGGCGAACCGATCACCACCGAGTCGCTCCGCTTCGGCTTCCGCGTGACGGTGCTCGGCATCCCCTGCGACCCCCAG
>JARGGE010000450.1 GCA_029210865.1 Trueperaceae bacterium | reverse complement strand
CGGCTACCGGTCAGCCAGCCGGCGACGGTGGCGGTGCCGCCGACGGCGCCGGGGAGGTCTTGGATGCGGGTCGCGACCATGCGCGAGAGCGTACCGCACCGGTGCGCGCCCCGCCGGGCCCGCGGCGGGGCGCGGGGCGTCAGGGGCGCAGGCGGCGCGCGAGCTCGAGCGCCTCGATGACGCCCCCGTCGTCGACGTCGCCGACGACCCGCTCGAAGCGCTCCTTGAGCGCCGCCTGGGCGTTGCCCATGACCACGGGGTGCCCCACCAGCTCCAGCATCGGCAGGTCGCCCGTGGTGTCGCCGACCGCCATGACGTGCTCGATGGGCACCTTGAGGTGCGCCACGAGGTCGCGCACGGCGCTGCCCTTCGAGACGCCCGCACGCGTCAGCGACACGAAGACGCTGTCGGGCAGGCCGGGCGACGTGGCCCGGCTGACGGTGACGTCGGAGACGGCCACCGCGGCGGCGGCCTCCTCCTGGTCCTCGCGCAGGACCCACTGCGCGCGGATGACCGGTTCGCTCGTCACCACCTCGGAGAGGTCGCGCACGAGCGCCGGCACCCCGAGCAGCTTCTCGTGCGCCACGCTCATCGGTGTCTTGCGCTCGACGTAGAGGTGGTGCGGCGTGTAGAGCTCGAGCACCAGCCCGAGGTCGCGCGCGTGCTGCACGAGCTTCAAGGCGGCCGCCTCGCGGAGCGAGGAGGCCTGGAGCGTCTCGCCGTCCGGGTACGCGAGGTGGGCGCCCGACTGGAAGACGTGGGCGTTCGTGGGACCGAGGCGCTTGGCGGCGCGCAGCGCGATCCCGAGCCCCGGGCGGCCGGTGCACGCGGCGAGCTTGATGCCGTCGGCGCGGGCCGCGTCGACCGCCGCCCACACGTCGGCGGAGACCTGGCCGCTGGAGCCGATCATCGTGCCGTCGAGGTCGAGGATGACGAGCGGGATCATGAGGACTCCTCCGAGCCGGCGGCAGGGAGGACCTGCAGTCCGAGCTCCTCGAGCTGGCCTGGTTCGGCGGGCGACGGCGCGTCGGTGAGCGGGTCGAAGCCGCGCTGGTTCTTGGGGAAGGCGATGACGTCGCGCAGGCTGCGGGCGCCGGCGAGGAGCATGATCAGGCGGTCGAGGCCCCACGCGATGCCCCCGTGCGGCGGGGCGCCGTAGGCGAGGGCGTCGAGGAAGAAGCCGAAGCGGCGGCGCGCCTCCTCGGGCGTGAAGCCCAGCGCGGCGAACATCCGGACCTGCAGGTCCTCGCGGTGGATGCGCAACGAGCCGCCGCCGACCTCCGAGCCGTTCAGGACCAGGTCGTAGGCCCAGGCCCGCACGCGCCCGGGGTCGGTCTCGAGGAAGGCGAGGTCCTCGTCGCGCGGACGCGTGAACGGGTGGTGCATGTACGTCCAGGCGCCGGACTCGGCGTCCTGCTCGAGGAGCGGGAAGTCGACCACCCACAGGAAGCGCAGGGCGTCGGGGTCGAGCGGCAGCTCGAGCACCTCGCGCACCCGCAGGCGCACGGCGCCGAGCGCGGTGCACGCGGTGGTCCAGCGATCGGCGACCAGGAGCCACAGGTCGCCGTCGCGCCCGCCGTCGCGCAGGGCGTCGCGCTCGTCGTCGCTCAGCGCCTTCGCCAACGGTCCGGTGAAACCGTCGCCGCTGCGGCGCAGCCACCCGAGACCGCCGGCGCCGTGGCGCTTGGCGACCGCCTCGAGGTCCTCGAGCCCCTTGCGGCTGATCGCGCCGGCGAGGTCGCCGGGGACCCGCAGGCCGTGCACCACGCCACCGGCGTCGAGCGCGGCGCGGAAGGCGCGCACCTCGGTGCGCGCGAACGCCGCGTCGAGCACGCTGAGCTCGAGGTCGAAGCGGACGTCGGGCTTGTCGGAGCCGTACCGGTCGAGCGCCTCGCGGTAGCCGAGCCGGGGGAAGGGCGTGGCGACGGTGCGCCCGGTCGCTTCGAAGGCGACGGCCGCCATGAGCGCCTCGTTGAGCTCCAGCACGTCGTCCTGGTCGACGAACGACATCTCCAGGTCGAGCTGGGTGAAGTCGGGCTGGCGGTCGGCGCGCAGGTCCTCGTCGCGGAAGCAGCGCGCGATCTGGAAGTAGCGGTCGACGCCGGCCATCATGAGCATCTGCTTGAACAGCTGCGGCGACTGCGGCAGCGCGTAGACGTGGCCGGGCCGTCCGCGCGCGGGCACGACGTAATCGCGCGCGCCCTCGGGGGTGCTCCGCGTCAGCAGCGGCGTCTCGACCTGGACGAAGCCCTGGGCGTCGAGGAAGCGCCAGATGGCGCGCTGCACGGCGTGGCGTACGAGCAGCGGGCGCATCGCCTCGGGGCGTCGCAGGTCGAGGTAACGGTGGCGCAGGCGCAGGTCCTCGGAGACGGCGCCGGCGTCGCCGGCGGCGTCGAGCGGG
>JARGGE010000044.1 GCA_029210865.1 Trueperaceae bacterium | reverse complement strand
GGCGCGGACGGCGCCCGGGCGCACCGCCCGGGCCGCCCCGTGCTCGCGCGCCCGGGGCGACGCGTCGCCGTGGTCGACACGGTCGGCGCCGGCGACACCTTCACTGCGGCCCTGACCACCGGGCTGGCCGATCTGAACGCCCCTCCCGACGACGACGCCTGGGGCGCGCTGCTCGAACGGGCGATCGCCGCCTCGTCGATCACCTGCACCCGGGCCGGCGCCGACCCGCCCAGCGCCGCGGAGCTCGCCGCGCTCGTCGCCAGCTGAGCACCGCCCCTCGCCGATCGGGTCGCCCGCCACGCCGCCGGCCGTCGCCCCGCCACGGTAGACTCGAGGCTCGTGCCGAGCCCCGTTCCCGTCCCCCCCGAGGTCGCCCGTCGCCGGACCTTCGCGATCATCTCGCACCCCGACGCCGGCAAGACCACCCTCACCGAGAAGCTGCTGCTCTACTCGGGCGCGATCCGCCAGGCGGGGATCGTGGGCGGCAAGGCGGGAAGTAAGGGCGCCACGTCGGACTGGATGGCGATGGAGCGCGAGCGCGGCATCTCGATCTCCTCCGCAGCGCTTCAGGTCGACTACGAGGGCTTCGTGCTCAACCTGCTCGACACCCCCGGCCACCAGGACTTCAGCGAGGACACGTACCGCACCCTCACCGCCGCCGACGCTGCGGTGATGCTGCTCGACGCGGCGCGCGGCGTGCAGGAGCAGACCCTCAAGCTCTTCGAGGTCTGCCGACGCCGAGGCCTGCCGACCTTCACCTTCATCAACAAGCTCGACCGTCCGGCCCGCGACCCCTTCGACCTGCTCGACGAGGTCGAGCAGGTCCTGGGGCTCGCGACGTCGCCGGTGACCTGGCCGATCGGCAGCGGCCCGGACTTCCGCGGCGTGTACGACCGCCCGGCGCGCGCGGTGCACCTCTACGAGCGCGCCGAGCGCGGCGGCCGCGCCGGCGTGGTGGCGGTGGGCGGCGTCGACGACCCGCACCTGGCCGAGCTCCTCGGCCACGAGGCCCACGCGCGCCTCGTCGAGGAGATCGAGACGGTCGAAGCGCTGCTGCCCCCCACCGATCCGGCGGCGGTGCTCGCCGCCGAGGTCACGCCGGTGTTCTTCGGGAGCGTGCTCAACAACTTCGGGGTCGACATCTTCCTCGAGCACTTCGTGCGCCTGGCGCCGGCACCCGGCGACCTCCACTTGCTCGACGGGGGGACGCTGCCGGTCGCCGGTCCCGAGTTCACCGCGGTGGTCTTCAAGCTGCAGGCGAACCTCGACAAGCGCCACCGCGACCGCACCGCCTACGCGCGCATCGCCACCGGCATCTTCGAGCGGGGGATGACCGCAACCCACGTGCGCAGCGGTCGCACCCTGCGGCTCGCCCGCGCCCACACGCTCTTCGCCGACGAGCGCGAGACGATCGACGTCGCCCACCCGGGCGACGTGGTGGGCCTCGTCAACCCGGGGCTGTTGCGCATCGGCGACGTGATCAGCACCCTCGACGGCGTCGCGGTGGCGCCGCTGCCGCGCTTCGCCCCCGAGGTGTTCGCCACCGTGCGCAGCAAGGACGTGCAGCGCGACAAGGCCTTCCGCAAAGGGCTCGACCAGTTGGCCGAGGAGGGCGTGATCCAGCGCTTCTACCCGGCGCAGGGGGCGCGCGACGCGGTGCTGGGCGCGGTCGGGCAGCTGCAGTTCGAGGTCTTCGCGCGCCGCATGCAGGACGAGTACGGCGTCGAGGTGATCCTGTCGCCCGAGCCGTTCACGCTCGTGCGCTGGCTCGACGCCACGCCCACCAGCCCGGGGCGCTTCGGCCGGCTCGTGCACGACCCCGACGGCGCCCCGGCGGTGCTCTTCCGCCACGCGCGCGAGGTCGACTACTTCCAAGAGGAGCACCCCGGCCTGGGGGTGCGCTCGCTGCCGACGCTCTGAACGCCGACCCGCGCGGCCTCCCGGGCGCGTCAGGGTGCCGGTGGTACAGTCCGGCCACCGAGCGGACGACGAGGAGGTGGCCCATGGGGTCGCGGATGCGGGTCGGGATCGTTGGCGCCGGGTCGATGGGCCGGGTGCACGCGGCGGGTTGGCGGGCAGCGGGCGCGGACCTGGTGGGGGTGGTGTCGCGGGGCGGCGCCTCGGCGCGCGCCCTGGCGCAGACGCACGGAGCGCGCGCCTTCCCCGACCTCGACGCGCTGCTACGCGAGGTGGACGTCGTCGACCTCTGCGTGCCGTCCGACCTCCACCACCCGATGACGCTGCGCGCGGCGGCGGCCGGCAAACACGTCGTCTGCGAGAAGCCGATGGCCCTCTCCGTCGCCGATGCGGACGAGATGATGCGGGCCTGCGAGCGGGCCGGCGTGCGCCTGTTCATCGCCCACGTGCTCCGCTTCTTCCCGCAGTACCGGGCGGCCGCGGAGGCGGTCCGGTCCGGGCACCTCGGGCGGATGGGCGTCATGCGCTTCCGGCGCGTCGCCTACCCGCCGCGCGAGGGCGCTTCGAGCTGGTTCGCCGACGAGTCGCGCTCCGGCGGGATGATCTGCGACCTCATGGTGCACGACTTCGACTACGCGCTGTCGCTCGCCGGGCCGGTCGCGCGGGTGTTCGCCCGCTCGCTGCGCTCGCACCACCCCGCATCGAGCCGCAACTACGCGCTGGTCACGCTCGGTTTCGAGAGCGGCGCCATGGCCCTCGTCGAGGGGGGCTGGGTCTACCCGGCCGGCACCTTCCGCACCGGCTTCGACCTCGCCGGCAGCGACGGCGCCATCGAGTGGGACAGCGACAGCACCGAGAGCATCCACCGCTACCTGCTCCTCACGGAGACGGGCGGCGCCCCCGAGGTGGGCCTGCCGCTCACCGTCATGACCGAGGACCCCTACACGACCGAGATCAAGCACGTTCACGCAGCCCTCGTGAGCGGGGAGCGGTTCGCGGTCACGCCGGCCGATGCGGCCGCCGCCCTGCGGATCGGCCTGGCCGCGCGCGCGTCGCTGCGCACGGGGCGCAGCGTCGCCCCCTCGGAGGTGGCCTGACATGCGGGTCGGCATCATGAGCTTCGCCCACATCCACGCCGAGGGCTTCGTCGGCAACCTGCGCGCGATCCCGGACGTCGAGCTGGTCGGCTTCTCCGACGAGGACGCCGGGCGCGCCGCCCGAGCCGCGACGGCCTTCGAGCTGCGGCGCTTCGACCGCCACGAGGACCTGCTCGACGCCGGCGTCGACGCGGTGCTGGTCTGCGCCGAGAACGCGCGCCGGCGCGAGCTGGTCGAGCTCGCCGCGGCCGCCAGGGTCCACGTGCTCTGCGAGAAGCCGATCGAGGCGACGCTGGCCGACGCGGAAGCGATGCGGGTCGCCTGCGAGGCGGCCGGCGTCACCTTCATGACGGCGTTCCCGATGCGCTTCGACGCCTCCGTGGCGGCGGTGAAGCGCTCGCTCGACCGCGGCGAGCTTGGTGCGCTGCATGCCGTCAACGGCATCAACCATTCCGAGATCCCGAACGGGCACCGGGCGTGGTTCGCCGACCCCGAGCTCGCCGGCGGCGGCGCCGTCATGGACCACACGGTGCACCTGACCGATCTGTTGCGCTGGATGACGGGCTCCGAGGTGACCGAGGTCTACGCCGAGGTCGGCAACCCCTTCTACCCGGACGACGTCGAGGTCGACACCGCCGGGCTGGTCACGCTCACCTTCGCGAACGGCGTCTTCGCGGCGGTCGACTGCTCCTGGAGCCGGCCGACGACCTACCCGCGCTGGGGCCACCTGAAGATGGACCTGATCGGCGAGCGCGGCGCGCTCACCGTCGATGCCTTCGCCCAGGCCCTCACGGCCTACTCGCGCCACCTACCCCGGAACCCGACCTGGATCGGCTGGGGCGCCGACCCGAACCAGGCGATGGTCGAGGAGTTCGTGGAGAGCGTCGCCGAGGGCCGCCCGCCCGCGGTGACGTGGCGAGACGGCTACGAGGCTCTGCGGGTGGCGCTCGCTTGCTACGCGTCGGCGGCTTCGGGCCAGCCGGTGCGGCTCGACCACGGCTGACGGTGCGGGACCGCGGCCGCGGCGCCGGACGGTGGTGCCGCGCTCACTTCACCGCGCCCTGGGTCAGGCCGCGGATCAGCTGGCGAGAGAAGATGACGTACAGGACGATGATCGGCACCATCGCGAGCGTCAGTGAGGCGAGCACCGCGTTCCAGTCGTTGACGTACTGACCGAGGAAGATCTGCGCACCCAGGATGACGGTCTTCGATCGCTCGCTCGAGGCGAGGACCAGCGGGAACCAGAGGTCGTTCCAGATCGGGATCATCGTGAACACGGCCACGGTGCCGAGCGCCGGCCGGACCAGCGGCAGGATGAGGCCGTAGATGCGGTACTCGCTCGCTCCGTCGATGCGGGCGGCGTCCTTCAGCTCGCCCGGGACCTGCCGCATGAACGACGACAGGATGAACACCGCCAGTGGGATGCCTTGCGCGGTGTACACGAGGATCAGCGACCATAGCGTGTCGGTCAGGCCGAGGGCGACCATCATGCGCAGGATGCTCACCGTGCCGAGGCGGATCGGGATCATGATGCCCATGGCGAGGTAGAGGCCGAGGAAGGCGTTGCCGGTGAAGCGGTACTCGGCGAGCGCGTGGGCCGCCATCGAGGCGAGCAGCAGCACCAGCGCCAGCGACACGCCCGTCACGAAGAGGCTGTTCAGGAAGTAGAGGTCGAAGCGCGCGCCGGAGAAGACTGTCTGGTAACCCACGAGGCTGAAGCTCTCGGCGTCGGGCAAGGCGTACGGGGTGCGGAAGATCGACCGGCGCTCCTTGAACGAGTTGATGACCACGAGCACGATCGGGAACAGGGCGATGCCCGAGTAGAGCAGCAGGACGGCGTGGGCCCCGAGCACCTGGGCCCAGTAGCCGAACCCGCGCCCGGGACGCAGCGGACGGCGGGTCATGGCGGCGCTCCCACTATCGGGCTCCTCACAACTCGATCCGCTGTAGGCGGCGCTGGTACGCGAAGAGGTAGACGAGGACGCCACCCAGGATGATCAGGAACATGACGCCGGCGACGGTCGCGCCCATCGTCGGGTTGCCGGGCTGGAGCTGGGCACCGAAGAAGGTCCGGAAGAAGAACGTCCCCAAGATGTCGGTCGAGAAGTTCGGTCCCGCCAGCGCGCGCTGGGTCGTGTAGATCAGGTCGAAGGCGTTGAAGTTCGCCACGAAGGTCAGCACCCCGACGATGCCGACCGTCGGCAGGATCAAGGGGAACTTGATGCCCCAGAAGACCTGCCACGCGTTGGCGCCGTCGACGCGCGCGGCCTCGATCAGCTCGTCGGGGATCCCCACCAGCGCGGCCAGGAAGAGCAGCATGGGGATGCCCACCCACTGCCACACGGAGATCAGCGAGAGGGTGACGAGCGCGGTCGCCTCGAGGCCGAGCCAGGGCTGGTTGAGATGGGCGAGCCCGAAGAGCCCGAGCACGTCCTCGGAGATGCCCCAGATGGGGCTCATGATCAGCCGCCAGATGAACCCTACGAGGACGATCGAGAGCACCGTGGGTAGGAAGAGCAGCGTGCGGAACACCGCCCGGAACCGGACGACGTGCGAACTGAGCAGGGCCGCCAGCAGCAGCCCCAGCGGGTTCTGCACCAGCATGTGGACGGCGAAGAAGACGAAGTTGTTGCGGATGGCGTTCCACAGGAACGGCGCCCAGTTGGCGTCGGTGAAGAGGCGCACGTAGTTCGCGAGGCCGGCGAAGGTCTCGGTCCGGTCGGGAAGCGGCGTGAACATGCTCAGCCGCAGCGAATCGAACAGCGGGTAGATCATGAACACCGTGTACACCAGGGTCGCCGGCGCCAGGAACACGACGAGGTGGACCGGGAAGCGCTTCGTGGGTTTCACCGCATGGGCAGTCTACCGTCGCCGCGCGAAGGGGGGCGGGCCCTGAGGCCCGCCCCCCCCTTCGTCATGCGCTCGCTTCTGCTCATTCCTGCTGCGGCGGGTACCAGCTCTCCAGACCGCGCTGGACCGCTGCGCCGGCCCCCTCTGGGGTGAGGGTGCCGTTCAGCACCTGCGCCGAGACGTTCCACAGATCGTTCTCGTTGTTGGGCGTGCCGCGCGAGAGGATCTGGTACGCGCTGCGGATGGTCGACTCGCACTCGTTGCGCCAGTTCAGGAAGGTCTGGGCCAGCGGGTCGTTGAGGGTCACGTCGTGGTCCGCGAGCGGGAAGAAGCCGGGAAGCGCGTTGGCGTACAGCTCCGCGAACTCCTGGGTGGTCATCCACTCGAGGAAGAGGCGCGCCTCCTCCTGGTTGTCGCTGTTGGCGTTCATGCCCAGGGCGATGTCGGTGTGGTCGCTGATGTAGCAGGTGTCTTGCCCGGCGGGCGGGGGCGGCGGGAACGCGCCCATCTCGAAATCGACGAGCGGCCGGAACACGCCGATCTCCCAGGAGCCGGCGGGGAAGATCGCGCCGATCCCGAGGGTGAAGAAGTTCTGGGCGTCCGGGTACGACATCGCCTGGTAGCCGTCAGGCAGGAAGGGGCGCCACGCCGCGAGCGCTTCGAAAGCCTCCACGAAGCCGCCCTCGTCGTAGCCGATGGTCCCCTCGATCAGGCCGCGCCGTCCCTCTTCGCCGTTCCAGAAGTTGGGGCCGATGTTCTGGTAGCCCATGGTGGCCGCTTCCCACTGGTCGGTGGTGCCCATGACCAGCGGCGCGTAGCCGGCGTCCTTGATGACCTGGAGCATCGACAGGAAGTCGGCGTAGGTCTCGGGCTCGTCGACGCCGACCTCTTCGAAGATGTCGCGGTTGTAGATGAACCCGTGGATGACGGAGGCCATCGGGACGCAGAACACGTCGCTGCCGTCGTCGGTGACCCAGGCGCTGCGCGCGACGTCGGAGAAGTTCTCCATGCCGGGCAGGTCGTTGAGCGACGCCAGGTAGCCCTGGTTGAACAGGTCGAGCGACAGGTCGAAGGGCCGGCAGGTGATCAGGTCGCCGGCGCTGTTCGCCTCGAGCCGCGAGTTCAGCACCGCGTTGTACTCGGTGGGTGCCGTCGGCGAGAAGGTGACCTCGATGTCCGGGTAATGGGCGTTGAACGCCGGGATGATCAGGTCTTGCCAGATTCCGAGGTCGTCGTTGCGCCAACTCTCGATGGTGAGCGAGCCGCTCTGGGCGAACCCGGACCCCGCGATGGTCAACGCCGCGAGCATGAGAAGGAACGGACGAAAACGACCCATGATTGCCTCCTCGTTCTACGTGCTGGACGAACTCGAGTCTAGCGCTTCCATCCACGAGGCGCAAACGCGCCGACCCCGCCCATCCCCTTGCGCCGGGGCGGCGGCAGGCGGTACACCTCCCCATGGCGCCCCTCGATCCGACGCAGCCGCCCGACCTCCCCCCGGCGCTCGAAGAGATCCTCGCCGAGGCCGGCGGCGTGACCGCCGTCGTCGCGTTCCGCCTGCCCGAAGAGGGGGAACGGCCACCCGACCGTGCGCCCACCGCGCTCGGGCGCATCGAGCACCTCACCCAGCGCCCCTTCGCGCTCGCCAGCGTCATGAAGCTGCCGCTCCTGGTCCACCTGCTGCGCCGCGTCGACGCAGGCGCGCTCGACCTGGCCGCGCGCGCCCCGCTCGGCGAGGCCGACCGCGTCGCCGGCAGCGGCGTGCTCCACCTGCTCGACGTCGGCCTGGCGCCGACGGTGCGCGACCTGATGCGGCTGATGATGGTGGTCAGCGACAACATGGCCACCGACGCCCTGTTGGCGCGCACCACCCTCGAGGCGGTCGAGGCCGAGATGCGCGCCCTCGGCTACGCCAGCGTGCGGCTGCCGCATCCGATCCGCGCCATGCTGGCGAGCCTCACCACGCTGGGCGCCGGGGCCGACTACACGTCGATGCGCGCCGCCTTCCGGGACCCCGATCGCCCGGCGCCCGCCGATCCCGAAGGCGCCTCGCCCGAGCGCGGCGACCGCGCCACCCCCGCCGACCTCGCCCGCCTCCTCGCCGACCTGCACGCCGGCCGGCTCCTCGCGCCCGCCACGACCGCCCTGGCGCTGGAGATCCTCGCGGACTGCCAGACGAACACCCGGATCCCCGCCGACCTCCCGAAGGGGGTGCGGGTGGGCCAGAAGACCGGCACCCTGCCGGGCCGCGCCAACGACGTCGGCGTGGTGCACGCGCCGTCGGGACCCTTCGTGCTGGTCCTGATGAACGAGGGCGAGGCCGACGAGCGCCGCGCGAGCCAGGTGCTGGCGCGCGCGGCGCGGTGGGTCTACGACGCCTTCGAGGCCGAGCCCGGCGCAGCGGCCGCGCCGACGGGCTGAACCCTCAGCTCCCGATCGTGCGCCGCAGGAACGCCCGCAGGAGCCCCCAAGCCTCGCCCTGCACGGGGTCGCGGGCGATCGCGTCGGCGGTCGTCACGAACGCGTGCCCCACGCCGTCGAACACGCGCACCTCGTGGTCGACCCCGGCGGCGGCGAGCGCGCCGGCCGACGCCGCGGCGAGGACGGCGTCGAGGTCGGCGCGCACGCGCTCGTCGGGGGTGCGCGTGGTCTGCCAGATCGCGGTCGGCAACCAGCGCGTGGTGCGGCCGCGCATCAGGTCGGGGCCACGACCACGTAGCCGTCCTCCGCCAGGAGCTCCGCCTTGCCGATCGTCGCCTCGTCGAGGCCCCAGAACTCGTGGATCATGACGACGAGCGGGAGGGGGCCCGCGATCGCGGCGTCGGGCAGCGCCACGTACGCGTGCAGGGGGCCGTCGGGGCCGGGCAGGGTGGCGTTCGCGAGGCGCGCCACGGCGTCGCCGGTCACCAGGCGGTCGATGGGGATGGAGACCGCCACGCCGGCGACGACGGCGGCGACCAAGGAGCCGATCAGCACGCGCTTGAGGGTTCGCATGCCGAAGCCTAGGCCAAACGCGCGCGCGCGTCGGTGGGCGGCGTCGCAGCTGCGGGGCGGTGCCCGCGCCGTGGCCGCCACCACGCTTCGCTCGCCAGGGCTTGACGTACCCCCCGCCAACGTGTAGGGTTCGGACGTCCCCGGATGGCAGCCAAGCGCTCTCGTTCTGAGACCCGGTGTAGCTCTGAGCACACCGGTATGTGATGAACGCCGTGGTCACCACGGCGGATCAAGGAAGATAGGTACGACAATGGCTACCGGAACTGTCAAGTGGTTCAACAACGAAAAGGGCTTCGGCTTCATCGCGGTCGAGGGCGGCGGCAAGGACGTCTTCTGCCACTTCTCCGCGATCACGGGCGACGGCTACCGTTCGCTCAACGAAGGCGACGAAGTCGAGTTCGAGGTCGAGCAGGGCGCCAAGGGCCCGCAGGCCAAGCAGGTCAAGGTCACCCGCAGCGCGGCCCCCTCCATGGGTGGCGGCTCGCGCGGCCGTTACTGATCGAACACCACACTCGTTGACGTGCACGCCGCTCGACCCCAGGGTCGCGCGGCGTGCTCCTTTTGGTGGGCCAGACGGACGTCGCGCTCATGTGCACCGGGTAGCCTGAAAGCGTCCGAACCCCTTCAGGAGATCCTTTTGACCGATACCGCCACCGCCCCACGAAGCACCCGCAAGGGCAAGCCGCGCGATCCGTACGGCGAGCTCAAGCAGCGGGTCAAGGACGCCGGCCTGCTCGCCAAGTCGCCCGGCTACCTGTTCGCCAAGATGGCGCTCAACGCCGTGCTGCTCGCGATCGGCATCGGCGTGCTCTTCGCCACCGACCTGTGGTGGGTCCAGGTGCTCAACGCGCTCTACCTCGGCTTCGTCTTCGGGCAGTTCGGCTTCATCGCCCACGACGCCGGCCACCGCCAGGCCTTCGCGACGCCGCGCCAGAACGACGTGGCCGGGCTGATCCACACCACCCTGCTGATCGGCATGGGCTACGGCTGGTGGCTCGAGAAGCACAACGCCCACCACGCCAACCCCAACGCCGTCGACCTCGATCCCGACATCGACATCCCGGTGCTCGCCTTCTCGACGGAGGACGCGCTCGAGAAGAAGGGGATCGCGCGCGCGATCGTGCGCCACCAGCACCTCTGGTTCTTCCCGGTGCTGCTGCTCCAGGCGATCCACCTGCGCGTCGAGACCGTCAAGTGGTTGCTGCGCGAGCCCACCTGGCGCTACCGCAACCTCGAGTGGGCGCTGTTCGCGCTCCACCACGTGATCAACCTGGGCCTCGTGTTCTGGGCGCTGCCGTGGCCGCTCGCGATCGTCTTCGTGATCGTCCAGCAGGCCTTCTTCGGCGCCTACCTGGCGTCGGTGTTCGCCCCGAACCACAAGGGGATGCTGCTGATCCGGCCCGGGGACGAGTACGACTTCCTGCACCAGCAGGTGCTCACCGCGCGCAACGTCAAGGCCTCCCCGGTCGTCGACTTCTGGTACGGCGGCCTCAACTACCAGATCGAGCACCACCTGTTCCCGACGATGGGGCGGATCCACCTGCGCAAGGCGCAGCACATCATCCGCTCGTTCTGCGAGGACCACGGGATCACCTACTACGAGACCAGCGTGGTCCAGAGCTACCGCGAGATCCTCGACGTCCTCCGCGAGGTCAGCGCGCCGCTGCGTCAGCCCCAGACCGCCTGAGGCCCCGGCCCGTGGCCTCGCGGCCTTCGCGACGCCACGGTGGCAGTCCTCGTCAGCGCCCCATCCGCGCCGCGTGCGCCTCCAGGCGCGCCACGTAGCCCTCGACCACGTCGAACGCCGCGTCGACGGGTGCAGGCGTGGCGACGTCGTAGCCGAGCCGGGCGAACACGTCGCGCGGCGCGACGCTCGCGCCGACGTCCAACGCGTCGAGGTAGGCGCGGGCCGCGCCGGGCTCCCCGGCCTCGATGCGCGCCGCCTGCGCCAGCGCCACCGACAGGCCGACCGCGTACTGGAACGTGTAGAAGGGGGCGTACAGGTGCGGGAACTCCGCCCAGGCGATCCCGACGCGCGCGTCCGCGACGACCTCGGGGCCGTAGGCCTCCTGGAAGTAACCGGCGAGCGTCTCGGTGAGCTCGTCGGCCGACGGCGCCTCGCCGGCCTCGACGCGCCGGTGCGCCCAGCGCTCGAGGCGCACGAGCGTCGGCATGACGAACAGGTAGCGGTGCAGGTTCTGGAAGGTCTCGTCGAGCAGGGCGAGCTCGAACGCGGGCTCCGCCGCCTCCGGGAGGCGCGCCAGGTAGCCGCGGAGCAGCGCCTGCTGGCCGTTCGAGAAGGTCTCGGCGACCGTCATCGACAGCTCCTGGCTGCCGTCGAGCGGCCCGACCCGTTCGTCCGAGCGCGCGGCGTGCAGCGCGTGCCCCATCTCGTGCGCTAGCGTGCTCGCGCTCGGCAGGTCGTCGACGTAGCTCAGCAGCACGTACGGGTGCGCCCCCGGTGCAGCGGCGCAGAAGGCGCCGAGGCGCTTGCCGCGGTTGGGCCGCAGGTCGACCCAGCGCTCGTCGCGCAGGCCCCGCGCCAGCGTCGCGACGACGTCCTCGCCCAAGGGCGCCGCCGAGGCGGCGATCCACTCGACCGCGCGCTCGATCGGGACCGCCACCGCGTCGCCCGGCCACGGCGCGAAGACGTCCCAGGACTCGAGTCGCTCGACCCCCAAGAGCCGCCGCCGCGCTGCCCAGTAGCGGTGCCAGACGGGCAGCCGGCGCGTGAACGCGTCGAGCGTGGCGTCGAGGACGGCCGGCTCGACGTGGAAGCCCGCCAGGGCGGCCGCCTCGGCGCTCGGGTAGCCGCGCACGCGGGCCTCGAAGGCGGTGCGCCGCGCCCGGCCCACGTAGAGGTCGGCGAGCGTGTCGGCGACGCCCAGGTGGCCGCCGGCCCAGCGCTCGAACGCCGCGCGGCGCACGTCGCGGTCGGGGTCGCCGAGCAGCGCGCGCACGGTCGCCGGCGCCAGCACGCGCGGCCCGTCCGGGGCGGGGACGTCGCCGAAGGCCACGTCGCCCTCGACGAGGGTGCCGCGCGCCTGCTCGTAGG
>JARGGE010000449.1 GCA_029210865.1 Trueperaceae bacterium | reverse complement strand
TCGAGGACCTGGGCGACGGCGCCCGCATCGTGCGGCTGCGCTTCGGCGGCGGCCGCTACCGGCGCAAGGAGACGCTCTGGCCGTACCTCGACGAGCTCGTCGTCGAGTCGCTGCGCTTCTTCCGCGCGCAGGGGCGGTTCCCCGACCTGGTCCACGGTCACTACGCCGACGCCGGGTACGTCGCCCGCGAGCTGGCCGCCCGCCTCGACCTCCCGCTCGTCGTCACGGGCCACAGCCTCGGGCGCAACAAGCGCCAGGTGCTCGAGCGCGCCGGGGTCGCGGCCGACGCGATGGAGCAGCGCTACCACCTGGGCCACCGGATCGACGTCGAGGAGCGCCTGCTGCGCGACGCCGACCTGGTCATCGCCAGCACCCGCCACGAGGTCGAGCACGGCTACGAGCTGTACGACGCGGCGCTGGACGCGACCTTCGAGGTGCTGGCGCCCGGCATCGACGTCGACCGCTTCTACCCCTACTACCACGACCTGGACGAGGGCTTCGACCCGGGCGAGGACGTGCGGCGCGCCCGCGTGCGCATGCGCCGCGAGATCGCGCGCTTCCTCAACCGCCCCGACAAGCCGCTGATCCTGGCCATCAGCCGCCCCGACAAGCGCAAGAACATCGAGGGGTTGGTCACCGCCTACGGCGAGGACCCCGAGCTCCAGCAGATCGCCAACCTGGCGATCTTCGCGGGCGTGCGCAAGGACATCCGCGCGATGAGCGACAACGAGCGCGAGGTGCTCACCGAGCTGCTGCTGCTCATGGACCGCTACGACCTCTACGGCAAGCTGGCGCTGCCGAAGCGGCACGAGCCCGACGTCGACATCCCGGTGCTCTACCGCATCGCGGCCGCGAGCGGCGGCGTCTTCATCAACCCGGCGCTCGTCGAGAACTTCGGGATCACGTTGATCGAAGCGGCGTCGTCGGGTCTTCCGATCGTCTCCACCGACCACGGCGGCCCCAAGGACATCGTCGGGACGACCGACGCGGGGCTGCTCGTCGACGCGCGCGAGACGTCCGAGATCCAGGCAGCGCTGCGGTCGCTGCTGGTCGACCGCGAGGCCTGGGAACGGCACTCCGCGAACGGCGTCGAAGGGGTCCGCCGGACCTTCTCCTGGCGCGCGCACGCCGAGCGCTACCTCGCCGCGATCGACCCGCTGCTCGAGGCGACCCCGCCGGCGCCCTGGCGGGCGGACGTCGCCGCGCGCCTCACCCCCGACGGACCCTGGCTGGTGAGCGACGTCGACCACACGCTGGTCGACGACGACCGCGACGCCTTCGCCGCCGACGGCGGCGACCCGGAGGCCCTCACCGCGCTCGGCCGCGACCTGCGCCGGCACGCGATGACGTTCGGCGTCGCGACCGGCCGCTCCCTCGAGCTTCTCGAGCGCGCGCTCGACGACCACGACGTACCGCCGCCCGACCTCGCGATCACCGACGTCGGGACGCGCGTGCACTACGCCCGCCACGACGGCACGGGGGACGGCCCCCGATGGATCGAAGAGCGCGGCTGGGGCGCGCACATCCGCGTCGGCTGGGACGGGGCCGCCGTCGCCGAGGCGCTCGCGCGCGTCCGCGACCTCGAGCCGCAGCCCGAGGAGGCCCGCAGCGACGTCAAGCTCAGCTACTTCGCCGACGACGCGCTCGCGATGGCCGAGCACGTGCGCGCGACGCTGCGCGAGGCCGGCCTGAAGGCGACGGTCATCGGCTCCCGCGGCCGCCTCCTCGACGTGCTGCCGCCCAAGGCCTCGAAGGGGCGCGCCATCCGCTGGTTGACCCGGGTCTGGGGCGTCTCCTCCGAGCGGGTCGCGGTCGCGGGCGACTCGGGCAACGACCTGGAGATGCTGACCGGGCCGTTCCGCGCCATCGTGGTCGGGAACCACGCCCCCGAGCTCGAGGAGCTGCGTGGACGCCGCGGCGTCCACGTGTCGGACGCGAGCTACGCGGCCGGCGTGCGCGAGGGGTTGCGCGCCTGGGGGCTGCTCGGCGAACGCGCCTGACACGCGCCGAGGGCGCG
Organism: Trueperaceae bacterium; assembly: GCA_029210865.1. Taxonomy (GTDB): domain Bacteria; phylum Deinococcota; class Deinococci; order Deinococcales; family Trueperaceae; genus JAABTL01. Next base: position 388 of record JARGGE010000449.1, on the reverse strand, counting down.
GCGCGTCACTCCTCGCGGCGGAAGGTGCGGTGGGAGGCGACGGTGTGCGGCGCGATGCGCGCGCCGCCCTCCACGTCGCAGGCGCGCAGGTGCGCGTAGGCGCCGATCCGCGCCCCTTCCCCGACGCGCGTGCCCTCCGCGAGCACGACCCCCGGTTCGAGCACCACGTCGATCGCGAGCGCGACGTCGGCGTCGAGGAAGACGCTCCCCGGGTCGACCATGGTCACGCCCGCGGCGAGCCAGTGGCGCCGGCGACGGTCGCGCAGCAGGCGATCGGCGTGCGCGAGCTGGGCGCGGTCGTTGACGCCGACAAGGTGGCGGGTGATCTGCGCGTGCATCGCACCAAGGGCGGCGAGACGCTCACAGGCCTTGACGACAAGACCTATGA
>JARGGE010000448.1 GCA_029210865.1 Trueperaceae bacterium | reverse complement strand
GATCAGCGGGATCGCGCTCTCGGCCGCCGCACGCACGACGATTTCCTCGTTGAAGCCCCACAGATCCTCGACCGAGCCGCCGCCGCGCGCCACGATCAGCGGGGCGCCGACGTCGCGGGCCATGGACGCGACGACCTCGAGCGCGCGCCCGTGCGCGCCGGTCACCAGCGGGACCCCCGGGCGCGCGACGGCGGCCTTGTCGCGCGCGATGGCGTCCAGGGTGGGGCCGAGGGTCTCGAGGTGGTCGAGGTCGACGTTCGTCAGGATGCTGCCGACGACGTGGTCGAGCGCCATCGTCGCGTCGTGGCGGGCGCCGACTCCGGCTTCGACCACCGCGAGCGCGACCTCGGCGCGTGCGAAGACCTCGACCGCCCACGCCAGCGTCCACTCGAAGAAGCCGATGCCGGCGACCTCGAGCGCGCGGGCCGAGGCCACGAAGCGCGTCAGCTCCCCACGGCTCGGGGAGCGCCCGTCGACGGCGACCCGCTCGCGCAGGTCCTCGACGTGGGGCGACGTGAAGCGCCCCGTCCGCAGCCCGGCCGCCAGCGCCATCGCGGCGAGCGCGTAGGCGACGGTCCCCTTGCCGTTGGTCCCCACCACGTGGATGACCGCCGGGGGCGATGGCCACCCGCGGCGGTCGAGCAGGCGGCGCGCCACCGCCCGGTCGCGCGGCCGGCCGCCGCGTCGCTGAGCGGTCAGCCAGCGGACCGCGGCCGCATCGTCGGGGGTCTCGGGGTCGAGCGGTGCGCTGTCGGGCGCCGGCGGGCCGGGGGTGGGCGCCGCGTCAGCCACGGCTGCGGCCGCGGCGGCGCCGCGGCCGACGGCGCCGGCTCGACGTGCTGGTCTCGGCGCTCGGCTTCTCGTCCTCGAGCCCGGGCAGGCTCGCTTCCTCGCCCACGTCGACGAGGAGGGCCTCGAGGACCCCCTCGGGCAGCCGCTGCAGCAGCCGCAGCGGCGCGTGCGGCGGCGCCAGGTCGATGGCGACGACGCTGCCCCCAGGGTGCAGGACGTAGGCGAGGGCCGGCCGCGGCCCGTCCGGCAGCTCGACGAGCATCTCGACGACGCGGGCGACCACGACGTCCTTGCCGAGCATCGGCACGTGCCAGGGGGCGGTCGGTGGCGCTTCGCCACCGGCGACGGCGCGCGCGGTGCGCGCGCGCAGCTCCCGCACCATCGAGAGCGGGTCGCGGTACGCCAGCACGTAGGGGGCGGTGGCGGTGTCGTGGCGGCCCAGCGAGGCGCGCACGAGGCCGGCGTCGGTGTCGAAGCGGACCTCGTACGGGCGCGCCTCGCTGCGGCCCTCGGTGGTCTCGGACCAGCGCAGGCTGTGGTGCCGGTGCGCGTGGCAGCGGCTCGTCTGCGTGACGGTCGCGGCGCCGAGCGCCCCCTGGAGCTGCATGCGCGCCTCGACGACGGCCACGCGGCCGCGCTCGCCCGAGCGGACGAGGAGGCGACCGGCGGGGCGGCCGCGGTGCGTGAGGCGGTAGGTCAGCGCTTCGATCATGCGGTGTACACGCTACCACCCGGCCGGCGCGGGTAGACTCGGTGCCATGCTGGAGCTCCGTACCCTGCGCGAAGAGGCCGACGCCGTCCGCCGCGCGATCCGTGCCAAGCAGCTGCCCGAAGCGCTGGAGAAGCTCGAGGCGCTTTTGCTCGCCGACGAGGCGCGGCGCGTGCTGCGCGTCGACCTCGAGGCCAAGCAGGCCGAGCGCAACGCCCGCAGCCGCGAGATCGGCGAGCGCAAGCGCCGCGGCGAGGGCGCCGACGACCTCATGCACGACGTCGGGCAGCTCTCGGCCGAGGTGAAGGCGCTCGAGGAGCGCGACCGCAGCCTCGCGGCGCAGCTCGACGCGCTCCTGCTCGAGATCCCGAACCTGCCGCACGCGAGCGTCCCGTACGGCGAGAGCGAGCACGACAACGTCGTCGTGCACGAGCGTGGTGAGCGCCGTCCGGCAGCCGGCCTGAAGCCGCACTGGGAGCTGGGCGAGGCGCGCGGGTGGTTCGACCTGGCCGCCGGGGTACGCGTCAGCGGCGCCGGCTTCCCCGTGTTCAAGGGCCAGGGCGCGCGCCTCGTGCGCGGCCTCACCGGCTACTTCCTTGACCGGCTGGTGGCCGCCGGCCACGTCGAGATCGCCCCGCCGCTCCTGGTCAACGAGATCTCCGCCACCGCCACCGGTCAGCTCCCCGACAAGGAAGGGCAGATGTACCAGGTCGCCGACGGGGCCTACCTGATCCCGACCTCGGAGGTCTCGGTGGCCAACCTGCACCGGGGCGAGATCCTCGACGAGGAGGCGCTGCCGATCCGCTACTGCGCCTTCTCGCCCTGCTTCCGGCGCGAGGCCGGCAGCTACGGCAAGGACGTGCGTGGCCTGAACCGGTTGCACCAGTTCGACAAGGTCGAGATGG
>JARGGE010000447.1 GCA_029210865.1 Trueperaceae bacterium | reverse complement strand
CGTCGACGCGCACGACCATGCCCGCGCCACCGCCGTACGGCGCGTCGTCGACGCGGCCCGTGCGGTTGCCCGCGAAGCGGCGCAGGTCGCGCGCCTCGAGCTGCAGAAGGCCGCGCGCGATCGCGCGGCCGACGAGGGCCTCGGAGGTCCAGGCCTCGATCAGCTGCGGGAAGAGCGTGTAGACGGTGATGCGCACGGCGTCGCCTAGGCCGCCGGCCGAAGCGGGCGGGAGACGGGGTGCGCGTCGGGTCGTGCGCCGATCGCGCGGGCGTAGACCTCGGCCAGCGCCGCGGCGCGCACGGCGACGTCGAAGGGCCGCACCGCCTCGCGCGCCGCCGCCCGCCGGGCGGCGCGGTCGGGGGCGGCCAGCGCCGCCAGGACCGCGTGCGCCAGCGCGTCGGCGTCGCGGCCGCCCACCGTCAGCCCCGGCCCCGCGAGCTCCCGGGCGGCCGCGGAGTCGATCGCCACCACCGGCGTGCCGCCGGCGAGCGCCTCGAGGAAGGTCATCGGCTGGACCTCGGTCGCGGAGGCGGACACGAACAGGTCGGCGGTCCGCACGTAGGCGGCGACCTCGCGGTGGTCGACCGCGCCGACCCAGCGGACCTGCGGCCCGGCCCCGGCCGCGAGCGCCGTGCGATCCGGACCGTCGCCCACCATCAGGAGGTGGAGCCGCGGTTCGCTGCGCTGCGCTCGGGCGACCGCCTCGAGCAACAGCGGGAGCCCCTTCTCGGACGCCATGCGCCCGACGTACAGCAGGAGCGGCGCGTCCGCCGGCACGCCGTGGCGGGCGCGCAGCGCGGGGTCGGGCGCGCCCGCGTGCGCCGCCAGGTCGACCGGGTTGGGCATCGCTTCGACGGGGCCGGCGTAGCCGTAGTCCCTCAGGGCGTCGACGAGCGCGCGGCCGGGCGCCAGGACGACGTCCGCGGTGCGCGCGAAGGCGGCCACGTGGCGCTTGGTGGCCCAGCCGGTCACCCCGGCGGGCGTCGGGGCGTAATGGACGTACGCGTGGTACTGCGTGTGCGCGGTGAAGACCAGCGGCACCTGCAGGCGCCTCGCCCAGGCGTCGGCGAGGTACCCGGCGACGAACGGGTGCATCGTGTGCACCACGTCGAGGTCGTCGAGCGGCAGGCGCCGGCTGGCGAGCGGGCCGACGGGCAGCAGGACCGGGTAGTCGGGGACCGCGGCGGCCCGCAGACCCGGCAGCCGCACCACGTCGGGCTCGGGCGCTGCCGCGCGATGCGCCGGTGCGAAGACGCGCACCGTGTGCCCGAGGGCGCGCAAGCCGCGCGCGAACAGGGCCGTCGAGGTGGCCACCCCGTTGCGCGACGGGGTGTAGGTGGCGGTGACGATGCCGATCGCCAGGGCCTTGGGGGCCACGGTGCTCATCCGCGGTCGTCGAGCAGGCCCGCGGGCGGGTCGACGAGGTCGACCGTGGCGCCGTCCCAGGCGACGTAGGGGGCCGCCCACGGCACGAGCTTCTCGTCGCCGTCGGGGCCCGCGATCGCGAGCAGGTCCTGGGCGCCCAGGAGCACGTACGCCACGCGGCCGTACGGGGTGCCGTCGAGGGTGACCACTGCCCCCTCGAGGCGCGCGACGTCGACCGCGTCCTCGTCGTCCGCCTCGAGGTCGGGCTCGGGCAGGGCGGCCGGATCGGCCCACACGTGCGCGTGGGTGAGCGCGCGGGCGCGCTCGGGGTCGTAGAAGCCCTGGAACGCCAGGATCAGGCCGCTGCCCACCAGGCGCGCCTCGCGCAGCCGGGACGGGCCGAGGCCGTCGAGCCACACGGGACCGTTCGTAGCCCCCAAACGGCGGAGGGCGATCACGGCGGTGGGGCCGTTGGCTTGGGCGCGGAGGGCGCCGCGGACCTGGAAGGTGCGACCGAGGCGCGCGAGCCGAACCCACCCGTCGGGTGGACGGGTGTCGATGGGCTTCGAGGCCGCAGGGGCGGGGCGCTCCGGCACCGCCGGTTACTCGATCAGGTGGACGTCGACCCGCTGGCGACCGTCGGTGGCGGCACGCGCCAGCGTGCGCAGGCCGTTGATGGCGCGCCCGCCGCGGCCGATCACGCGACCGGCGTCGGCGGCGTCGCAGCGGATCTCGATGCGCACGCCGCCACGGTCGTCGGTCACCTCGCGGACGTCGAGGGCATCGAGGTCCGAGACGAGGTTCTGGACGACGTAGGTGACCAGTTCGCGCGGCATGCGACCGGGGGTCAGGCCGTCGCCTGCCGGGCGGCGAGGCGCGCCAGGTAGCCGCGGCCACGCTTGGCGGCGACCTCGGGCACGGGCACGCCGGCCTTCTCGAGCAGGCGCAGCGCGCTCTCGGTGGGCTGGGCGCCCTGCGCGAGCCAGTGGCTGGCGCGCTCGGCGTCGATCGCCAGCGTGCCGCCGTCGCCCGCGCGCGGGTC
>JARGGE010000446.1 GCA_029210865.1 Trueperaceae bacterium | reverse complement strand
CGCATTCGGGCTCTCGATGCCCCAAAGGCCACCCTGCCAGGTGAAGAACCCGAGCAGCAGGATGGACAGGTAGACGAACGGCAGCCAACCCGCGCGGGTTTCGTGCCATCCGGCCAGGTATGTAAGGGCGAGCACGAAGGCCGCCAGCGTCACCCCGAAGCGGCGCGCGACGTCGACCGCGGCGTGCAGCCCGCCCGTGGCGTCGAAGAGCGTCTGGCCGGCGCGGAGCGCGTCGGGGAGGCCGAGCAGCACGTTCGCCTCGGGCCAGTGGACCTGCACCGCCCCCGCGCTCATCGCGACCGGTGCCGCGCGACCGAGCAGCCGGCCACGGTCGTTCTCGACGACCACGCGGTCGCCGGCCGCGAGGCTGAGGCGCTCGGCGTCGGCGTGGGCGATCAGCACCGCGTCGCGGGCGAAGCCGCTGAGTGGGTCGACGTCCTCGTGGACCATCGAGTTGAACTGCTTGCCGCGGCGGGTGACCACGGTGAAGGCGTCGGGGTCGCGCCCGAGGTCGCGGTCGAGCGCGCGCACCTGCGGACCGTCGGCGTGGAACCGGGCGCGGCCGTCCGCGGTAGGGAAGACGCCACCCGCGCACAGGTGCGGGCCGCCGTACTGGACCTGGTCGCCCTTGGTCGCGAGACGCTCGATCCCGGCGTACATCGGCACCACCCGGGCGATCTCGCGGCGGATGGCGGCGGTACCGTCCCAGGCGAGCGCGCCGGCGCGGTCGGGGCGGGCGCGTGCGACCAGCTCGGCGAGCACGCGCCACTCCGGGCGCGCGTCGGCGACGCGGGGCCCCGGGACCTCGGGGCTGAAGACGATGCGGCGCTCGGTGGTGGTCTCGGTGACGCCGCCGGGCACTTCGTAGCGGGTGGTGGCCGGCAGGAGCAGGACCAGGTTGGCGGGGTCGACGAGCATCTGGCTGCTGGCGGTGATGTCGAAGTGCACGCGCAGCGGGATGCGGCCGAGGGTGGCGTCGACGCCCATCTCGGCGCCGCCCTGCACGCCGGAGTGGCCGCGGATGGGCATGAGGCCGCAGCCGTCACGGCCGACGAAGCCGCGCGCCAGCGCCAGGTCGACGAGCGCGCGCACCGCGTCCTCGCCCGAGCCGGCCTGGGTGACCCCCATCCCCCACACGAACACGGCGCGCTCGGCGCCGGCGAGCAGGTCCGCGTAGCTCTCCATGTCGGCGCGCGCGACGCCTGAGGCGGCCTCCAGGTCCGCCCAGTCGGTGCCCTCGAGGACCGCTGCCAGCGCGTCGAAGCCGCTGGTGTGGGCGTCGACGAAGGCGCGATCGACGCCTGCGCGCGCGATCAGCGCCTTGAGCGTGCCGCGCAGGAAGGCGAGGTCGCCGCCGGCCGCCACCTGCACGAAGCGGTCGGTGATCGTGGTGCCGAAGAGCGCGCTCTCGACGTCGCTGGGCACCCAGTAGGCGTCCATGCCGGGCTCGAGGTAGGGGCCGACGGTGACGACCGTCGTGCCCGCCTTCTTCGCGTGGTAGAGGTAGTTCATCACCACCGGCTGGTTCTTGGCGACGTTCGAGCCCACGAACGTGACCACGTCGGTGCCGATCAGGTCGGGGTAACTGCAGGTGGTGGCGCCGACCCCCAGCGCCGCCTTGAGCGCGACCGTGCTCGGCGCGTGGCAGGTGCGCGCGGCGTTGTCGACGTTGTGGGTGCCGAGCGCGCGCATCGCCTTCTGGGCAGCGTAGTAGGTCTCGTTCGCGGTGCCCCGGCTGGTGAGGTAGAGGTAGGCGCGGTCGGGTTCGGTGGCGGCGAGGCGCGCGACCATCAGCTCCATCGCCGCGTCCCACGAGACCGGCGTGAAGCCGGGTTCGCCGCGGCGCCGCAGCAGCGGCGTCGGCAACCGGCCGAGGTCGCGCAGCTCGCGCGACGACAGCGTGCGCAGCGCCGCGACGTCGCGGAAACGGGCGGGATCGGCGGCCGGCATGGTGTTGAGGCGCAGCAGGCGCAGCCGCACGTTGCACAGGTGCACGCCGTCGACGGTCCAGTCCTTCAGGCCGCTGGTGCCGAGCGCACAGTCGTCGTAGACGCCGTCGCTCAAGATCCGCCAGGCGTAGCGCGCCTGGTCGCGGTTGGCCCAGGCGGCGCGCGCGACCTCGCCGAAGTTCTCGAGGTGCGTCAGGGGCACCCGCGTGGCCCAGGTCGACGGGTCCCAGCCGGGCTTCGGGTCGACGACGGCGCGCTGCGGGCGGAGCTGCAAGGACGCTTCACCCACTTCTTCGTCGACGAGTTCCAGGACACCGATCCGCTCCAGGTGGAGCTGCTGCTGCTGCTGGCCGCGGACGACGCCGCCACCGGGCGCACCCTGGACCGGCTCCTGGCGATCTTCCGCGTCCTGGCCGACCAGATGGGGGTGCTGGAGACGATGACGCCCACCGCCTTCGCCGCCTTCCG